>JALHUQ010000338.1 GCA_022866645.1 Woeseiaceae bacterium
GCGCACCGTATCCGGCACTGACACCGGATTGTGACAACTGGAACCACTCGTCCGAATCGTAGGTGAAGTGAAACTTGTCCTTCGGTTGTCCGGACGGTGTCGTCGCAGTAGTCACGAGCAGATCGAAGTACGTCAGCGTATCGTTGGTAAGCGACGGGTCCCGATCCGTGATTTCGTTGTACCAGAGGTAGGTATCGTTACTGTAGGAGCGCAAAAAATTGTTCTCGTCAGTGGTCGTTCCCAGCACATCGGGATACGCCTGGCCCGTGGCGGGGTTGGTACCGGAACGCGGCACCCGACATTTTGCGTAGTACGTATCGGCGTCCAGAAACACGCCCGGCTGAAATGGTGTCGGGCCGGCCGCTCCACCACCACCGCCGCCGCCGCACGCGGCGAGTAAGAGGGTTACCAATAATCCACTGCTCAAAACAATTCGACGTATACGAAATGCGGCATTCATCACGACTTGATCTCACTCTTTGCACTGTTATCAGGCGATTATAGTATTCCTAATTCTCGCAGTCTGGAATCGCGGCTTTTACGAAAAAGGGGTCAAACTTTGGCAGGGATCCTGGACATCGCTCGTTCCGTCATTGCGACAATGGTCAGTGACGGGTTGACGCCGGGATTGGCGGGAACTGCGGCACCATCACAGATCAGCAAATTGTGATAAGCAAATACGCGCTGCTCGTGATCGATCACGCCGTGCTCGGCATCCGCGCCTATCGCAGCACCGCCAAGAATGTGCGCGGTCGTCGGAATGTTGGCAACCGCTTCAAGCACACCAATTTGGGCAATGCCGCCGGTGTGTTCTGCGATCCAGTTAGCCGCTTTGTTGCCAGCCTCAATGTAGGTGGGGTTTGGCCTCGCTGCGTCTTGTTCGGTGCTCAGTCGCACGCCATGACCAAACCAGCGCTTTTTCGCACGAAACGTGATTGCGTTGTCGAGACTCTGCATCACAAGCAGTCCAATCGACTTTCTTGACCAACCGAATGGCCAGCAGGTTTTGAGAAACCGGATCGGATGGCGTATCGCGTTGCCGAGCAGGAAAAACGCACGTGTATATCGAGTACCTTCGCCTGTAATCAAGGTGAGCAGAAAGCTGATGAAATCGCCTTTCTCTCCGTAAGTAACGACTTCGATGTGGGTATCCGCATCCGTGTGGATGCTCGAGCTTATTGCGACGGTCTGCCATAACTTGAGCGAATCATCGGGCGTGGTGACTGCCAGAATCGATTCACTGTTAGTTCGCACCAGCTGTCCGAGCCGATCGCTGATATTGGCTAACGAGCCGCTGTGCTTGCAGTTGGCCAGCAGTGTATTCGTGCCCAGTGCGCCGGCGGCAACGATGACACCCTGCGCCGTCAATAGCCTGTCTTTGCCGCCAAACAGCCCGGGCGATCGCGTCCGAATTTCGTAACCGTCGCGGCCATCGCCATTGTTCCGCGGTCGTACGTCGACAACCTGGCGATTCGGCAAAACAGTAGCCCCCAGTTTTTCTGCAAACCAGAGATAATTCTTGAGCAAAGTATTCTTGGCCCCGACGCGGCAACCGATCATGCACGCCCCGCAGCGTATGCAGCCGGTGCGTGCCGGGCCTTCCCCGCCGAAAAACGGATCGGCAACCTCTTTGCCCGGCTCACCGAAGAACACGGCAACCGGCGTCCGGCAGAAGGTATCCTCGGTGCCGATGCTGGCCGCGTAGTCCTGCAGCAGTTTGTCGCCAGGACTATCAAACGGAACGGTGTTGACACCAAGCATACGTTCGGCGGTTGCGTACGGCTGCTCGAGTTCCTGTTCCCAGTCGGCAAGATCAGCCCACTGCGGATTTTTGAAAAATTCGTTTTTGGCCCGGTACAAGGTATTGGCGTAGACGAGGCTGCCACCACCCACTCCAGCGCCACTGGCGATGAAAATATCCTTGAAGGGCGTAAAGCGTATGATGCCGCGCAATCCCAGCAATGGCGCCCAAAGGTAGCGATTCAGTTGCCAGCTGGATTTTGCAAAGTCCTGATCTTCAAACCGTCGGCCAGCCTCAATGACGCCAACTTTGTAGCCTTTCTCGGCCAGACGCAGCGCCGACACGCTGCCGCCGAATCCAGAACCAATGATGAGCCAGTCGTAATCCATAGCGCTTACATCGACAACGACCCCTCCCGAAAATCAGTGCTATCCAGCCAACTGTTTACCAATACTGGCACACCCTCGCGCGCCGCACTCCGGGCTTCGTCCAGACAGGCCGCTGTCTGCTCCGCATCTTGCAGCAACACACCCTTCCCGCCCAGCGCCCTGGCAACCTCATGATAATCACTGCGTGCCAATACCGTTCCGACGTCGTCATCCAGCATTTTTACTTGCTCGCGTGCGATCTGCGACCAGCACGCATCGTTACCGACAACGGCGATGACGGGAATCTTGTGCCGCGCGAAAGTATCAAACTCGGCGAGCGCATAACCGACCGATCCGTCACCGAACAATATCCAGATTTCGTGATCGGGGAGACACAGACTCGCGCCGAGCGCGAAACCGGCACCGCAACCCAAGGTGCCGAAGACACCCGGGTCGAGCCAGCTCAGGGGTTTCCTCGGTTTGACGATGTAGGACGCCGTGCCGACAAAGTCACCGCCGTCGGCGATGATCACACTGTTATCCGGTAGCTGAGCATTGATGCTTCTGCACAGTGACACCGGATTGATAAATTCTCCGGAGCGACTGGCGTTGATGTCGATTTCTCTTTCGCGCTCCGCATCACGTTCGACCAATACGTCCTGCCACTCACTCCAGCGGCTACTGACATCTGCGTCGAGTTTGTCCGCCAACGCCCGTAGAAAAAGACCCGCGTCGGCGAGCGCAGCAATATCCGGGCGGCGGTTGCGATTGAGATCAACGCGACTGCGGTTCGCCGATATCAGGCAGGCGCTGCGCCGCACATTGCGACCGTAGTCCAGACGAAAATCAGACGGCACACCGGCGAGCACGACCAGATCCGCTTCTCGCAACGCTTTGCGCCGTTGATGCCGGCGGTGTAACGGGTGGGATAGACCCATCAGCCCGCGGGCCATTCCGGACAGGTAAACCGGCATCCCGATGCGTTCGATGGCCGTCGCGACGGCTGCTGCCTGATGGGCATCGACCAGTGCCTGACTGCCGACGACCAGCACTGGTCGCTTGGCTTTGGCTATTCGTGCGACGCTGCGTTCGATAACACCCGTCGAGGGCGGCAGCGAGGCGACTACACTGACCGCTGTATTGTCGTCCCCATCCGCAGCGGCGAAGATCTGCCTGGCACGATGCTTCAAATACGTCCGCACCACACGATCCGGCAACGCATTGCCCTGCGGCGTACTGGCCGCGTACCACTCACGGATGACGGCTTCGTCGTAGAGTAGATCGACCGGGCATTCCACGAACACCGGCCCCGGCACACCACTTTGTGCAATCTGTAAAGCCTTGGAGAGGGTCGGCGCGAGATCGCGAACTCGTGTAACGGCCTTGGCCCATTTCACGTGCGGTTTGAACAACGCCATCTGATCGATGTCTTGCAGCGCGCCACGTCCCTTCAACACGGTCGCGGCGGCGCCGCCGAGTAATAGCACCGGTGATTGTGCGAGCTGCGCGTTCTTTATGGCCGTTATCGTATTCGTCGCGCCCGGACCTGCCGTTACCGCAGCAACACCCGGTATTCCGCTAATGCGTGCGACCGCATCGGCGGCAAATACCGCTGTTGCTTCGTGCCGCACGTCGATGACGCGGATAGCCAAATCTTTTGCGCCCTTCAGGATAGGCGAAATATGTCCGCCACACAGCGTGAAGAGAAACTTTACGCCATGAGACTGCAACACTTGTGCAATGCGTTGACCGCCGTTCATAGATTGTTCTCCGCCCAGGCGAGTGCAAAATTCCTACCCGTCACGACCGACGCCGGCACCGTTGCTGGTGCCGGATCGACCGGCACAATAATACGTGCACTGCTATTGGCGAGCAGATCACGTTCGATATCGATACCCGGCATGATAGCCCGCAGCGTCAACCCGGCATCGCTTAGTTCCAGTACCGCAAGGTCGGTGACATAAAAAATCTTCTTACCCCTCGCCAAACCAACACGACCGTTGAACGTGACTTCATCGACGCGTTCGACCACTTTGGGTTTGCCGGGTTTATCGAGACGAAGAGTATCACCGTGGATACTCACCTCGGCACCCAGCATCCACTTGCCGACGAAGATCACTGTTTTCGCTGACTCGATGATGCTCGGTGCGCCGCCGGGACCGACATAGTCCAGTATGCGTGGACCGCGATTCGAAAGGTTGATATTGCCCTCCGAGTCGAGCTGCAGAAAGCCTAGCACTGTGGCGTCCAAATGATCGCGATAATGATGAAACATCCAGGCTGAGGACTCGAGTCGCAGCGGGTTAATCGCCGCACCAAAGAATACCCCTGGCGCCGGTATTCCGCCGTAGGGACCGGACTCCGTCGTGAATGTAATCTTTTCGCGCGTTGGATTGTCACAGAGCACACGGCAGACTTCTTCTCCGAGACCTATTCCAACATTGACTGTCGCGCCGGGCGGTACGTTTTCGACGAACGTCATTGCTCCTAGCCGCGCGAGCGCGCGGTCGAGCGGGCTGCGACGAGGCGTTATGCCCAAGGTCTGGTTGATGAAACGAAGCCGCGTCATAGCCTCACGCTCATCGACGTTGGCGCCAGCTGTAAACATTGGCCAGTGGCGGTGTTGTGCCACGGAGCCGGTCTGCTCATTGTGTGGATTGATGACAACGACGTCGACCTCGTCTGCCGGCAGTCCGATTGAGGATTCGTCGTAGTCAACAAAGCCCGCAACAGCCACCATGACGAGTCCGCCGTTTCGTCGTGCCGCGCGCGCCGCCTCGATATTCTCAGTGATGGTCGCCGCACCATGAAAATAGATGTTGCCCTCACGATCTGCGAAGGGTGCGCTGAACAAAGCAACGTCGATCGCCGGCAAGGTGTAGATGATTTGATCGCCATCCGCTTGTGCGAATTGTTTTGTGGCGTACGGCGTCACGGGCGAGCCGCGACCGACTCCGGTGTCCAGAAAGGATCCGACACCGGTACGACTGCGCACCGAATGCTCGCCACGTGCCTGAGCCTCGACAACGTGCGTCATTTCACCTTGTGGGAGCGTGTGCAACTCCAGCCTGCCGGCATCGGCCAGCTGCAGCATTGATCTCGCCGTCTCGGTATGTCCGGCGATGTAACAGGTCACAAGACCCTCCAGCCCGATTTCTTCGACAGTGCCCGGCACACGACCGCGCCCGCCTTGTCCGGCTATTGAAATCCAGGTGAGTCTTTCCGGGAGAGCACTGCGCTCATAGCGCTCGCGCAGCGCCCAGAAGAAAATCGAACATCGTGCATTGCTGCCAATACCGCAGGAGATGACGCAGGCGCCGTTGGAAATCATGTCCACAGCGGCACGCGCGGATTTGAACTTGTCGGGCAAGGCCTCCGACGGCAAATACGCTGTATCGCGGCGATTCCAGGTCAATCGCCAGCGAATAATGTGTGCGAGCAATCCAGCCCTGTCGAGTAGATTCACGGTATCCACGTCTGCTGCTGTCTGAATCTCGGTTCGACCCCTTTTACGCTTTGGCGAGAAACCTCACGATCTCTGCCATCGCCTCAGTATCAAAGCGGCAATAACGAAGCAGCTGCTCCTTGAGTTCGAGTTTTCGCACCCTATCGGTCTCGGGATTGATCGCCTCGAGATACCCATCCGACGCCCCCGTCCCCTCGTTGATCCCCTCAAGCTCAGCATAGCTCATGCTCGGCGCCATCGCTGGCAGCACAGCCTTGATCGACCAGGACCCCAACATCTTCGGATGGTAGTAATGCGCCTTAACAATCGGGTGTAGATCGACGAGCCTGTCAACGATTCCCTGCAGCGGGTCTTCCAGATCCGGGAACATCTCAATCAGCCCGTTGATCACCCCTTTCTCATAGCTCGTGTACATCAACACCGGCCCGGAGTCCCCCAGGCAATCGATCATCTTCCCCGCCAGCGCTCGCATCGGCGGCTCGCCGGAGATGTCCAAGAACTCCTCATGCCGTAACTCGCCGTCTGGCTCTTCTATATGGCAAGACCACTGAATCGGAATAACCGCATACGGCCTCGTCCCCGCCCAGATCGGCACCGCGGGCCCTATGGTCTCGAAATCCAGGTAGTAGCGCGGATACGGCAATGCCTCCAGGATCTCCCTGGCACCCGGTATCACCTCCGCCTCGCCGGACACGGTCACACGATGAATCCGCTGCTGCAATTCGGCGTCTATGTCCTCGCTCGACACATCACGGATATCCCGACACCCGGCATTGACCCACGCTGCGAGCTTGGCCTTGCCGCCGCCCAAACCCGTTACCGGGTATTCGGCATCCATCGGCCAACAATAGGACATGAATTGGCACTCATAGGGTTTGCTGCACTGTGTACCGACATTGATTAACGGCATCGGCCCCGTCACCGCATCGCGCGCCTTGGCGACCAGCTCGAGAACATCACGCTCCATCTCCCGAACTTCATCGGTCAGATCGTTTTCCAGTAACAGTCCGTCGTAGTTACCGTCGCCTTGATACACGAACTGATTATTGATGTGCGCCAGCGATATCGATTTGACGTTGATGCCGGAATTTCGAAGCACCCAATCCTGGATCGCACAATCGAGTACGTGGTAGTCCTTCACCGATGTAGAGGCTTTGACTTCGATAACGCGCCAGCCATCCGCGTCCGGAATCAAAACGTCGGCACGTATCAAAACGCCTTCGTGACGAAACGTCGCTTCGAAGATGGGGAAGTCGGCGCCGCCATCGATGAGGCGTTTGGTATCGGCGAGCATCGTTTTGAAATCGAAGGCAACTTCAACGGACTGCACAGTCCCATAAAGTCGTTGCGCGATATCGCCGACCTCGTTGCCGGTCGCGAACAGCGATTCGGTTTGGGATGAGATTACGCCGAGCTCGGGGTGGTGCTTTTCGAGGTGCAGCTTCTTCGCGCACTGCCATGCCGAGATGAGCCGTGACTTGGAGAGATAGGGTTTCATTTCGCAATAAATATGGGCAAGAAAGGGGTCGAACCGCTTTTCCAAAAATCGGTTCGACCCCTTTATTCTTAGCGCAACCCGGTCGAGATCCCGCGCAAGGTTTCGGCCAGTCCGGCGCGTCGTCTTTTCGTGATGGCATCACCGCTCTTCTTGTCCAGCGTTGCTGCCAGCGATTTCAGTTTGGCCGCCAGCTTCCAGTCTTTTGTACCATTCGAGACTCGCAATGCCGCGAGATCGAGCGCCGCATTCAAGTCGGTCACCATAGATTCCGACAGCGCATGGCTCCTCGTCAGTTGATCGACATACGCCCGCGCCACAACCGGCACAGCCGGCCAGGTCACGCTGAACTGCTGTTGCGGATTGAAGCGCTCACCTTGGTCCGCGACGGCCGCCGCAGCGACCTCGTTCTCCGACAGGTATTCACTGGGTAACAACGCCAGCACGTCCAGACCACGTTCAGTCTCCGTACCGTAAATCCGCCCGTTGTACCAATACGTCGACCAGTAGCCGCCAAAGACAAGATGCTCGCCATCAATGGGACCGCGATCGAAGTAGGCGATCTCGAAGGGGTTGGCCGAGTCGGTGAAATCGATCACAGAGAGACCGCCCTGATACCAGGCCTGAACGAAGATGTCGCGGCCCGGCACGGGAATTATCGAGCCGTTGTGTGCAACGCAGTTTTCCTGCTCGACCTGCGGTGCCGGCAACTTGAAGTAGCCGCGGAACTCGAGCTTGCCATCGACGATGTCGTAGATGGCGTCCGCGCCCCAGGTCCGCGGGTCGTAGGTGCGGCATCGTGGCCGGCTGCCACCGCCCCACTCGTCGGTGAATATGACTTTGCTACCGTCGTTATTGAACGTCGCCGAGTGCCAGTACGCAAATCCGTCGTCGATGACGACGTCCATACGCGTCGGGTTCAGCGGGTCGGAGATGTTGAACAGGATGCCGTTGCCCGAGCACGCACCGCCGGCAAATCCGCGTGCGGGGAACGCCGTGATGTCGTGGCACTGATCTGTTTGACTCGTCTCTTGCGTCTCATCGCCATGGTCGCCGCCCCTCCAGAGGCCGGCCAGATTGCCCGTCTCCGGATCGGCAAACACCGCGGGGCTCGCGACGATGCGCGACCTCGACGGATCGTCGACCGGTATCTCGATAACGTCAATACGAAACAACGCAGTGCGATCATCGCCCGGCTTCTCATCGACACAACCCTCCAGCTCCTCACCATCACGTACCGACGAGGTGCCGGAGTTATAGACGATGATCTTGCCGTCCTTGCCAGGGCCGGAGATAACCGAATGCGTGTGCGAGCCGCGACAGGTCTGCACCTGGCCGACCTGCACCGGTCGCGCGAGATCGCTGATGTTGAAAATGCGAATGCCACGAAAACGCTCGGCACTGACATCCTCGTTGACGCCGCCAAGACCGCAATCGACGCGCCCGCGTGTTTCTTCCACCGACATGATCAGAAGGTCACCAACGATGGACACGTCACCCTGCCCGCCCGGACAGACCACCGAACTGAACAGTGCCGGCACGCCGTCGTCCCCAAGCTTGTAGATGTTAAAACCGTGGTAGCTGCCGGCCACCAGAACATCGCCGGAGAAGGCCATGTCGGTGTTAGAGAAGCTGAGCATTGGCGCGCGCTTGTCCGCCGGGTCGACTATCTCCTTCTTGGTTCCATCGCCGTCTTCGACGACCTCGTCGGTTTTCGCAAGCAGAATTCCCGGTCGCTCGGCCGGATTATTCGGATCGAAGAAGCCGGCGGGTCTCGGCAACGAAGTCACTTTTCGCAGGTTCTTAATCGCCTCACCGGCATCAAACAGTCCTGGCGCCAACCCGGCCCGGGGATCGGTAGACAAACTGACTAACAAAGCATTCATCCGCTCAATCTCAGCCGTCTGGTCATTGGTGATGTTGGAAATGAATTCGAACAGTATCGGATCGTGCGCCGAGCCTGGCTGCTTGAGAAGCTCCTCGACCATTTTCACCGCGCCCGTGTGATGAGTGATCATCAGCGTCAGGAACAGCTTGTCAAAGGCCGTTCCTTCCGACGCGGCGAGCTCAGCCATCTGTTCAGGTGTAGCCATGCCGGCCATCACGTGCGTGGTGTGCATCGCCTCATGCGCGGTCGGATCCGGTACGCTTTCACCGCGCTGGCGCAACCATTGCTGCATGAATTCGATCTCGTCGGCCTGCGAGGCATTGATGCGGCCGGCCACGTCAACCAACTCCGGCAGGTTCGTTCGATCCGCCACGAGAGCAGCCATCTGCACGGCCTGATTGTGGTGCGGGATCATGTCCTGCATGAACAGCGCGTCCGCCGGCGAGTAACTGGAATCGGCAATCTTGATCGCTTCGTCGGCGCTGAGCTCGCGAGCCCCCTCACCCGGAGCGCCGGGCTGAATGATCGGCGAGTTTTGAGCCATGCTGTTGGTCGCATTGATCAGCAGAAATGCAACTGCGGACAAGTACCGAAGTAACTGAATCGGAGTAACGGTGATTGCGGTCATAGGATTCGCTCTTGTGTTGTTGTTCTTTGAAGTGGACTCAATTTATCAGAGATTAAAGGGGTCGAACAGCAACGGACTCTGCAATGACAGCCCGACGCGGAAACAGAGTTTCAGCGGGCCGAAGCGCTCGATCCCGGCATTGCCATGGCCTATTGGGATTGTGATACTTCACGACTCGTGGAAAAAGGAGAATAAAATGTCCGCTGAACTAGGAACTCTCGTCTGGGTTCTCGCATTGCAATTGATAATGTGGGTGCCATACATCCTCAATGTCGTCATGGTGCGCGGCCTTGTCGACGCCGTTGGCTATCCGGCTAATCCGAAGCCAATGGCCGATTGGGCCCAGCGCATGAAAGCGGCGCACAGCAATGCTGTCGAAAACCTCGTGGTTTTTGCTGCGCTGGTATTCGTCGCGAACGTTGCCGGCATCAGTAACGATACGACCGTGCTCGCTTGCACCGTGTACTTCTGGGCGCGTGTTGTTCACTTTGTGTCTTACACACTCGGCGTTCCGTGGGTGCGAACCCTGGCGTTCGCGGTGTCGTGGGCTGCCATGGTC
Organism: Woeseiaceae bacterium; assembly: GCA_022866645.1. Taxonomy (GTDB): domain Bacteria; phylum Pseudomonadota; class Gammaproteobacteria; order Steroidobacterales; family Woeseiaceae; genus UBA1847. The sequence goes on from JALHUQ010000338.1 coordinate 10,146, forward strand.
GCTATCCTGATGCAGCTACTGTAGCGAGTTCTATTTAGACTACGTGCATGCTCACCATCCTCGGCGCCCTGCTCGGCGCGTTATTCGGCGGTTATACCGGTGTCTTTATTGGCGGACTCATTGGCTATGCCGCCAGTTACGGTTTAAGGCGATTCCTCATAGGCGGCTTGCAGGTCGCACAGTCGCAATTGCTCGACTCGACGTTCTCCATCATGGGGGCCTTGTGTAAGGCAGACAACGTCGTCACGCGTGACGAGATTGCCGCTGTCGAACAAGTCTTTGTCATGTTGAATTTGCAGGGCGAGTTGCGCGAGCAGGCCAAAGCCGCCTTCAACCGAGGCAAGCAACCCGATTTCGACCTCGATGCTGCGGTCGATCAGTTTGCACAAATCAGTCGCGGCCGTGCGCCACTGTTGCAGTTGTTCCTGCAATTACAATGTATGGCGGTAGTCGCAGACGGGCGGGTCGATCCTGCCGAGCACGCAATGCTTGTGCGCATCGCGCAACGACTCGGTTTGACGGAGACAGACGTCTCGCAAATCGAGGCATTGTTGCGTGCCGCTACGGGCAGGCCGTCGGCCAGCGGCGGCCGGGCACCGAAAGACCGACTTGCTGACGCCTATGCGGCGCTCGGCATCACGGCAATTGCGAAGCCAGCCGAGATCAAGCGCGCCTATCGCAAACTCATGAGCCAGAATCATCCTGACAAACTCGCTGCGCGGGGACTACCGGAAAGCATGCGCCCGGTTGCCGAGGAGCGCTCGCGAGAAATCAATTCTGCTTATGACATGATCAAGAGTGCGCGGCCCGACGTCAGGTGACGGCGGACCGCGCAGTATCATTGAAAAAACGCACGAGCTGCACTACATGCAATGTCAAAGCAAGTCGAATCGATCGAGCATCATCACCTTGGTCCATGCATCAACAAAGTCATGCACAAACTTTTCTTGTCCGCCGACCTCCGCATAAACTTCGGCGATAGCACGCAGCTCAGAATGCGAGCCGAAAATGAGGTCAACGGGGGTTGCTGTCCATTTGAGCTCGCCCGTACCTCGATCACGACCCTCGTAAATGCCATCGGCTGTCGATGATTTCGTCCATAGTGTCGACATACCGAGCAGGTTCACGAAGAAATCGTTGCTCAGCACGCCCGGACGGTCGGTAAATACACCCTGCGGAACACCTCCGGCGTTCGCATTCAGCGCGCGCATGCCGCCGACCAGAACGGTCATCTCAGGAGCAGTCAGCGTTAACGTGTCTGCCTTGTCGACCAGCATTTCCGCCGGTGACCTGGAGTTGCCGTTAGCGAAGTAGTTTCGGAATCCGTCTGCCGTTGGTTTGAGTACGGCAAACGACTGCACATCGGTCTGCGCTTGCGTTGCGTCGGTGCGTCCCGGCGTGAAGGGAACCTGCACGTCTTGCCCGGCTTTCTTTGCGGCCTGCTCAATGGCTGCAGCTCCGCCCAGAATGATCAGATCAGCAAGTGATACCTGCTTTCCGCCCGATTGCGCACGATTGAAGTCTTTCTGGATTCCCTGCAGGCCCTTTAGCACCTTCGCGAGTTCTTTCGGATTGTTGGCTTCCCAATCCTTCTGCGGCGCGAGGCTGACGCGTGCACCGTTCGCTCCACCGCGCATGTCGGTATCACGGTAGCTTGCGGCTGATGCCCAGGCGGTCCTGACAAGTTCGGGTACTGTCAGCTCAGAGTTAAGGATCTTTGACTTCAGCGTGGCGATGTCGTCTGCGTTAACCAGCGCATGATCGAGTGCCGGGACGGGATCCTGCCACAGCAGTTCCTCTGCTGGCACTTGATTGCCGATATAGCGCGAGCGCGGTCCCATGTCGCGATGCGTTAGCTTGAACCACGCCTTCGCGAAAGCGAGCTCGAACTCGTCAGGATTCTTGAGCCAATTCGAAGTAATCCGTCGATATTCCGGGTCGAACTTCAGCGCCAGGTCGGTTGTAAACATGATGGGCGCGTGCCGCTTCGACGGATCGTGGGCATCCGGCACCAAGGTAGACGCGGCGCCATCGGCAGGAATCCACTGCGTTGCACCTGCCGGGCTCTTCGTCTGGACCCAATCGTAGGCATAGAGATTGGTGAGATAGCTGTTGGTCCAGGCAACCGGGTTGACGGTCCAGGCGCCTTCCAGACCGCTGGTGATCGTGTCGCCAGCATTGCCGCTACCACACGTGTTTTTCCAGCCCAGGCCTTGCTCTTCGATGCCTGCGGCTGCCGGCTCAACGCCCACGCAATCGGCCGGACTAGCGGCACCATGCGCTTTACCGAAAGTGTGTCCGCCGGCGATCAGTGCAACGGTCTCCTCATCGTTCATCGCCATACGAGCGAAGGTTTCGCGAATGTCCTTCGCCGCTAACAACGGATCCGGGTTGCCGTTCGGCCCTTCCGGATTTACGTAGATCAGGCCCATCTGCACGGCGGCAAGGGGATTTTCCAGCTTTCTGGCGCCACTGTAGCGCTCGTCCGCGAGAAACGTGTTTTCAGGCCCCCAGTAAACCAGGTCGGCTTCCCAGTCGTCCTCACGCCCGCCGGCAAAACCGAAGGTCTTGAA
>JALHUQ010000339.1 GCA_022866645.1 Woeseiaceae bacterium
CGCATTGTCGCTGTCGACAATCAGGCGTGCACGATAGTAAATATTTGGTGTGTTCAGACCGAGGTGCATATCGTTAGAAACCATGGCCCGGCCGTTACCGGTCAAAGCGCCTGATACTGCCCAATTGTTGCTCCCGGGTAATGGCGAACGACCTTGTTCAGTCGTCGTGGGGGCAACAACTTCAATGTCACGAAGCGAATAGACTTCAGCGGCCGGAATAGCGATAACATCACGAGGCTCGCCCATCAGCGGCGCATCCCACGGCGTTCCCTGCGGATACAGCCACGCATACACCTCCGCGGGCAGCGCGTGGTGCGCAAAGCCGCGCTGAACTTCTTTGCTCGCTCGCGAATCATTGAGATCCATGAACATCGCGTATACCACCAGCATCGAATCTCCGGCGAGCCACGGCTGCGGCTCGACACCCAGTACAGAATATTCGAACGGCCGCGCGCTTAAGGACTCGCGCCCTGCATTGACGCCATCTGCATATCGTTGCAGCAAGTTCCTGTCAACGTCCGAGCCCGCTTCGAGCACTCGCGCAATGCGCGAGCGAAATCGATGAAAACGATGGCGCTTATCCATATTGAGTGCAACAGCACCGACTATCTCAGACAACTCACCCGCGGCCTGGCGGCGAATCAAGTCCATCTGAAAGAATCTGTCCTGGCCGTGAGCGAAGCCGGTTGCGAAAGCGAGATCTTCGCGATTGCTCGCTGTGATAACCGGGATGCCGGACGCATCGCGCTCGATAGTCGCGACGTCCTGTAAACCGGAAACAAGTATTTCGCCGTCTGTATCGGGAAGGCTGGCACGTAGCAACAGCCAGGTGGCCGACATGACGAATAGCAGCAATACTGTTACGCCCGCCAACAGGCGCCATACGAATTTATTCATGAACTTGATTTTATTTTGATCACTGTCATCGAATTTGTGCTGCCGCTTACGCCGTCAAGATCACCCTTGGTCAGAATAGCCAAATCGCCGACCGCAACCAGCTTATTGGCGAGCAGTGTGTCGAAAACATCCTGATACAGGTCTCGCGGATTCTCGGTGTCGATCGCGAAAGACACAGGATAGACGCCGCGATACAACGCTACACGTCGACTTGTCGCAACGTGTGGCGTGAAGGCGTAGATCGGGATATCGGAACGAATACGAGACATCCAGCGCGTCGTAGATCCTGACTCCGTCAGCGCGATGATGGCTTTGACCGACATGTGGTTGGCCATATACATCGTGGCCATGGCAATGCTTTCGTCGACGAGATTGAAGTGCTCCTGCATCCGATGGCTGGTGACGCCGAGTGGTATCGGATATTTCTCGGCGCCGACGGCCACCTCGGCCATCGCTCTGACGGCCGCCACCGGATAAGCACCGACAGCGGTCTCTCCGGACAGCATGACCGCATCACTACCGTCGATGACGGCATTCGACACGTCCGACACTTCCGCACGAGTCGGAATCGGATTTTGAATCATCGACTCCATCATCTGCGTTGCAGTAATAACGATCTTGTTCGCCTTGCGGGTTTTTCGTATGAGTTTTTTCTGAATACCGGTCAGCTCGGCATAGCCCATTTCGACGCCAAGGTCCCCGCGCGCCACCATGATCACGTCCGATGCCTCGATGATCGAGTCGATATTGGCTACTGCCTCGGTACGCTCGATCTTGGCGACGATGAGACCATGCCCGCCAGCTTCATTAAAAAGTCGCCTCGCCTCTTCAACATCATCACCCGTCCGCACGAAAGAAACGGCCAGAAAGTCCAGCTCCATGTCTGCGGCGAGTTTGATATTTTCCTTGTCGATATCCGTTAACGCGGCGGCCGACAATCCGCCTCCTTTCAGATTGATGCCTTTGTGATCGGATAAAATGCCGCCATTCACCACCGTTGTATGGATGCGGGTGCCATCAATGCTGTCCACTTCAAGTGAAATCAAACCGTCGTTGAGCAACAGGATGTCACCGGGGGAGACATCTTCGTGCAAGGTATCGAGCGCGACGCCTACACCATCCTGATTACCGTCCGTGAAACCCAGCGTGCTATCGAGGTAAAATTTTGCGCCGTCGAGAAGCGCGACACTATGATCCTGGAAACGACGAATACGAATCTTCGGCCCTTGCAGATCGCCCATGATGCCGACTTCGCGACCGCACGCCGCGGCCGCTGATCGCAGCAATTCGGCGCGACGCCTGTGGTCATCCGGGTCGCCGTGGGAGAAATTCAGGCGTGCAACATCGAGGCCCGCATCGATCATTTTACGCAGTGTTTGCAGGTCGTCCGACGCTGGTCCCAGCGTCGCGACTATCTTGGTTCGTCTTAGCATGCGCGCGATTATTGCACAGCTGAAACGGATTCGCTGATATCCTGTACGCCGCTTTGCTGAGCAGGAAATGGAATGATCAACCGTCGCCGATTTTTACAAAGCCTTACGGCTGCAGCCGCCGTTCCGGCCCTGACTTACTCGTGTCAAACGACACGGTCATGGTTGGCGCCGCTGCAAGCAGATCCGAAGCGAATTATCGACGTGCCCGAAGGTTTCTCCTACAACGTAGTCTCTCGCGTTGGCGACGCCATGGCCGACGGCCTCGTCGTACCCGGCGCGCACGATGGAATGGCCGCATTCGACAGCGACAATGGGCGCATTATTCTGCTGACGAATCATGAGCTCAGCGCTGCGGATAATCTTGCAGGTCCCTATGCCGGGACTTACTCCGGATTGCCGGAGTCGAAGAAATCAAGGTTTTACGATCGTGGCGAAGAACTGACGCCAGGGCTCGGAGGCACCACAACCACTATTTATAACCCAGCCACGCGGATGACCGAGCGACAGTTCCTGAGTCTGGGAGGCACCGATACGAATTGCTCTGGAGGCAAGACTCCCTGGGGGTCATGGCTCTCTTGCGAGGAATCTTTCGCTGAACAGGGGCCGGGAGTTTCAACCAGCGGCGCTGCTGTCTCCCGCGAACAACGGCACGGTTATGTTTTCGAAGTCCCTGCCGCAGCCACCGAACTGATTAAGCCTGTGCCTTTAAAAGCGATGGGGCGTTTCGAGCATGAAGCCGCTGCAGTGCACGAGCCAAGCGGAATCGTGTATCTGACCGAAGATAAGTGGGATAGCCTGTTCTATCGCTTTATCCCCAATACGCCAGGTCGGTTGCAGGAGGGCGGACGATTGCAGGCACTCGCAGTCGTCGGCGAAGCGGCAAAAAATACGCACAACTGGGAACATGTTGATATCGAGATCGACGAGGTAATTTCGACGCACTGGATTGATCTTGAAGACATTGATGGCGACCTGAACGATTTACGACTGCGCGGCGCCGCCAACGGCGCGGCGAAATTTGCCCGGGGCGAAGGCATCACGGTAGCTGATGATCGTTTTGCGTTTACATGCACGATCGGCGGTTCCAGCCGGCTGGGACAGATATTCACCTACCAGCCCAGCCCGTTCGAAGGCACCGACCGCGAGCAGGATGCCCCTGGAAAACTCACCTTGATTGCCGAAGCCAGCCAGAACGCATTACTGAAGAACTGCGATAACCTGACCATGGCACCGTGGGGCGACCTGATCGTTTGCGAAGATACTGAGGACAATACAGACCGCTGCGCTTTGGTCGGCGTCAGGCCTGACGGCAGCCAGTACCTGGTGGCGAATAACGCCTACTCCGCTTCCGAACTGGCGGGCGTTTGTTTCTCGCCGGATGGCAAGACGCTGTTTGTGAATATTCAGTATCCGGGGATGACGGTCGCAATTACCGGGCCATGGCCCGGATAAGAGCTGCAGTTCATCGAACGGCTACTGGCAAAAGCGGTCGCTTCAGCCAGAGCAGGATCAATGCCACTTATCTCAGCCAGCGACCGCCAGCGCCTGATCCAGATCGGCGAGGATGTCGTCAATGTGCTCGATACCAATGCACAGGCGAATCATATCGGGTGTCACGCCAGCTGATTTGAGCTCCTCTTCGGACAGCTGCCGGTGCGTCGTCGAAGCCGGATGCGCCGCTAGCGACTTCACATCACCAATATTAACCAGCCGCAGGAACATCTGCAGCGCATCGTAGAATTTCACTCCAGCATCAAATCCACCCTTGATACCAAAGGTCAGCAGGGCGGATGGCTTGCCGTTGGTGTACTTCTGCGCGAGATCGTAATAAGGCGAGCTGGGGAGACCACCGTAGTTGACCCACTTGACACCTGCGTGCTGCTCCAGGTGCTTCGCGACAGCCAGCGCATTGTCACAGTGACGTTCCATGCGCAGCGGCAGCGTTTGCAGGCCCTGCAATATCTGGAATGCATTCATCGGGCTGAGCGCCGAACCGGTGTTGCGCAGCGGCACCGTCCGTGCGCGACCTATGTACGCGGCCGGTCCCAGCGCTTCCGTGTACACCACGCCGTGGTAGGACGACTCCGGTTCCGTCAACATATGAAACTTCTCGGGATAGTCGGCCCATGGAAACTGTCCGCTATCAACAATAACGCCACCCAGCGTGGTGCCATGACCGCCCATGTATTTCGTCAGCGAGTTGACGACAATATCCGCGCCCCATTTGATTGGCTTGATCAGTGCGGGCGTCGCGACCGTGTTGTCGACGATCAGCGGCACACCGCGCTTGTGAGCCATCGCGGCCAGCGCTTCGATATCAACAATGTTGCCAGCCGGGTTGCCGATCGACTCACAGAAAACAGCAGTCGTTTTTGCGTCGATGAGTTTCTCCATCGCCGCGGCGGAGTCGTCCTTCGCGAAGCGGACGTCAATGCCCAGTTTCGGCAACATATGCTTGAAAAGCGTATAGCTACCACCGTAAAGCATAGGCACTGTGACGATGTTGTTGCCCTGCTCGGCAATATTCAATATCGAGTAATTAATCGCTGCGCTGCCGGCGCTGACGCACAATCCGGCGATTCCGCCCTCAAGTTCCGCTGAGCGTTTTTCGAGAACGTCGACCGTCGGATTCATGATGCGGGAATAGATATTTCCCTCAACCACAAGATTAAACAAGTCCGCCCCGTGTTGTGCGTTGTCAAACTCATACGCGACTGTCTGGTAGATCGGCACTGCCACCGCTTTCGTCGTCGGGTCTGACTTAAAGCCGGCGTGGATGGCCAGAGTTTCGTCTTTCATCGTGTGTCCTTGTGATTTTTCAGGGAAATCGGATTAATCGATTCTAAAGAATGACAGAAAAAACTGTAGCGTCATATGGTTGGAACTGAAACCAATACAAGCGCTGGCAAACACATTGCCAAGCTCCGCATCGGTCCTTGCGTCGGCCCCGCCGTCAGTCGCCGGAATTCGCGCGTTGCTCCAGAATGGCAACTGCAGGCAGGGTCTTGCCTTCGACGAATTCGAGGAACGCCCCACCGCCGGTCGAGATGTAGGAAATGTTATCCGCGACACCATACTTGTCGATGGCCGCAAGCGTGTCACCGCCACCGGCGATCGAAAAAGCATCGCTCGCTGCTATCGCTTCTGCCAGTACTTTCGTACCGGCTCCGAACTGATCGAATTCAAACACACCGACAGGGCCATTCCAGATTATGGTGCCGGCGCCGGCAATAATCTGCGCGAAGTGTGCAGCGGTTTCCGGTCCGATATCGAGAATTGTGTCGTTGGCTGATACTGCGTCAACGCTTTTGATTGTCGCTGTCGCATCTTTCGAAAATTCATTGGCAACGACTACATCAACCGGTAGCGGAATCTCTGCGCGAGCATCCTTGTTGGCCGCCAGATCTCGGGCCGTATCGAGCATGTCCGGTTCGTAGAGTGACTTGCCGACACCATGACCCGCCGCCGCTATGAAGGTATTGGCAATGCCGCCACCGACGATCAGACAGTCAACAACATTCGCAAGCGCATCGAGCACCGTCAGCTTTGTCGATACCTTGGAACCCCCGACAATCGCGACAAAGGGTCGCGCCGGACTGTCCATCGCTTTCGCGAGAGCATCGAGTTCTGCCGAAAGCAGCGGACCGGCACAGGCGATGGGCGCATATTCCGCTACGCCGTAGGTGCTGGCCTGGGCTCGATGTGCGGTACCGAAAGCGTCCATGACAAACACGTCGCACAACGAAGCCATCTTCCTGGACAGCGCTTCGTCGGACTTTTTCTCACCGGCAAGAAAACGGACGTTTTCGAGTAACACGAGGTCGCCAGCGGCGACTTCAACGCCGTCTATCCAGTCTTTGACTAACGACACATCACGCTTAAGCAATTCTGCAAGACGGTTCGCAACGGGCTGCAGAGAGAACTGTTCGTCAGGCTGCCCTTCAGTCGGTCGACCGAGGTGCGACATCAGCATGACAGCCGCCCCGGCATCGAGCGCCGCCTTGATGGTCGGCAAGGCGGCGCGGATACGGGCGTCCGAGGTCACCTTGCCATCGGCAACGGGAACATTCAGGTCTTCGCGAATCAGTACGCGCTTACCCTTAAGATCAAGGTCACTCATATTGATGACAGACATAATGTTTCTCGGTTGAGTCGATCTCTTACTTGGCGTTAACCAGCGCGACCGCGACGTCGAGCATGCGGTTCGAGAAACCCCACTCGTTGTCGTACCAGGCGACAACCTTAACAAGCGTTCCGTCCAGGACTTTCGTCAAGGTCGAATCGTAAGTCGACGAATGCGGATCGTGGTTGAAGTCAACAGAAACCAACGGTTCATCGTTGTACGCCAGCACGCCCTTCAGCGGCCCGATACTTGCGGCTCTCATGATGTCGTTGATCTCCTCAACACTGGTCGCACGATTCGCAACGAAGGTCAGATCGACTGCCGAAACGTTGATCGTGGGAATGCGCATCGAGAATCCGTCGAGCTTGCCGTTCAGTTCGGGCAAAACCAGACCGACGGCCTTGGCCGCACCCGTGCTGGTCGGAATCTGCGACATCGTGCCGGAGCGAGCGCGACGCGGGTCCTTGTGATACACATCGGTCAGTACCTGATCGTTCGTGTATGCGTGGATGGTCGTCATGATGCCGTGTTTAACACCGATCGCCTCGTGCAGCGGCTTAACCAGCGGTGCGAGACAGTTTGTAGTGCAAGACGCATTCGAAATGATCTGGTGTTTTGCGGTCAACGTGTCGTGATTGACACCGTAAACGATGGTGCCATCAATGCCCGCGCCGCCCGGCGCCGAGATAATAACTTTCTTGGCGCCACCTTCCAGGTGTTTGCCCGCCGTTTCGCGCGTCGTGAACAGCCCGGTACACTCGAAAACGACTTCAACGCCAAGATCACCCCAGGGCAATTTGGCCGGATCACGCTCAGCGAACACTTTGACACGGTCGCCGTTGACGATGATGTCGCCACCATCCACTTCTACAGTACCCGGAAAGCGGCCGTGCGCTGTGTCGCGACGGGTCAGGCGTGCGTTTGCAGTCGGATCGCCGAGGTCATTCAACGCGACGACATCGAACTCAGCGGTTCGGCCCGATTCGTGAATTGCGCGCAGTACGTTGCGCCCGATGCGACCGTAACCGTTGATACCAATCTTTATTGCCATTTCCTGTTTCTCCAGTTTCTATTTCAGTACGTCTTTCGCGACAGCAACGACGTTGTCTGTCGAAAAACCGAAATGCTCGAATAGCTCTTCAGCAGGTGCCGATTCACCAAATCGATCAAGTCCGATAATTTTTCCGTCCGGCCCGGCATAACGGCACCATGCGGCGCTTACACCTGCCTCGATAACCACCCTCGCCGTAACGGCCGCCGGCAGGACCGACTCCCGATAGGCGGCGTCCTGTGCTTCGTATGCGTCGGTGCACGGCATCGACACCACACGAGCTTTGACGCCATCAGCCTCCAGCTTCTCGGCGGCAGACATCGCAAGGTGAACCTCTGAGCCTGTCGCAATGAGAATGATAGTCGGTACACCGTCAGTGTCTTTCAATACGTAACCACCACGAGTGATGTCCGAAATCTGTGTGCGACTACGCTGCTGATGGGGCAGGCTCTGGCGAGTCAGGATCAAACTTGTCGGTCCGTCCTGACGCTCAATCGCAGAGCGCCAGGCAATCGCCGTTTCAACCGTGTCACAAGGTCGCCAGACACTCATGTTGGGCATCAGGCGCAGCGACGCAGTGTGCTCAACCGGCTGATGCGTTGGTCCGTCTTCTCCCAAGCCTATTGAGTCATGCGTATAGACAAGAATATTCTGAATTTTCATCAGAGCCGCCATGCGCAAGGCGTTGCGAGCGTAGTCGGAGAACGTCAGGAAGGTACCGCAATAGGGTAGCCAGCCGCCGTGCAGCCGCAAGCCGTTACATATGGCCGTCATGCCGAACTCGCGGACGCCGAACCAGACGTAGTTGCCGGCTGCACTGTCGCCCGATATGGGCACTGAGCCGCTGTGCTTGGTCAGGTTTGAACCCGTCAGATCCGCCGAGCCACCCGCCAGTTCGGGCAAGGC
>JALHUQ010000340.1 GCA_022866645.1 Woeseiaceae bacterium
AGTAATCCAGGGCCCAAAGGCATAGCCAATAACGTTGATAATCAACAGTATCAGGGCCGACGTTGTCGCTCGCATACTCAAGCCGACGAGGCTTTGCGCCTGGGATAGCACCGGCGCGAGGTAGACGTTCATGGTCGCCGCTGGCACGACGAACAGCAGCAATGCCAGCGCCGACGTTTTCGCGAGGAACATCACTGCCAATAATCCGGCAGATGCCAGCACGGTGAGCGCGATGAAATTGAACGCCTTTTTGTGACTGCCTTGTCCCAGGTGGTCTGCAAAATAGCCACCAAAGAAGAACCCGGCGCCGCCGCAAAAGCCGAGAATGAGACCGAGCCAGAGGCCGAGTTCCACTGTCTCCATGGCAAAGCTGCGTTTCAAAAAGCTGGGCATGAATACGATCACCGAATACCCGACGAAGCTCGATAATCCGGCGGCTATCGCCATATGAACAAACGAACGACGGGCTGCGAGAAAGCGCAGGACCTCAATCAGACGGGGTTGCTGCGAAGCCGTCGCCCTGTTTTCAGACGCACCGCGTTGCGGCTCGTGTATCGTAAAGCGAACGATGGCCGCCAGCAGCAATCCCGGTATTCCGACCACGAAAAACGCCTCGCGCCAGCCGATATTTTGGGCGACCCAGCCGCCTGCCAGATACGCCGTCATGATGCCGGCCGAGATTCCCAATGTGTAAAATCCCATCGCGGAGGAGCGCTTTTCAGGCGGAAAATAGTCCGCGATCATTGAATGGGCGGGTGGGCTGCAGCCGGCCTCGCCAATACCAACCCCAATGCGCGCGGCGGTGAGCTGCCAGACATTGGCCGCCAGTCCGGATACCGCCGTCATGGCACTCCATAGAGCCACAGACGCCGCGATCAGATTGCGTCGATTGCAGCGGTCGGCATATTGAGCGATGGGGATACCCAGCGTGACATAGAAAATCGCGAACGCTGTTCCCGACAGGAAGCCGAGGTAGGCATCACTGGTGCCAAACTCATCACGAATCTGCGGCAACAATATCGCGAGTATCTGCCGGTCTACAAAATTGAACATGTAAACGATGGCGAGTATCACCATCGCGTATCGGCGCGCAGCCTGACTCAACGGCATTGAGCTCGTGCTCATTCCTCGTGAGCGATGAATTCGTCCGGTGCAACGCTACCCGCCCCCGGCCGCCGGGTATCCGATGCACCGCGAAATACGCCGTCCCGATATTCGACGGATTGTGTACTGCCGCTGGAGTTCTGCGACTGCACTACCGTGTGACCGCGCTGCTGCAGCAGACGGACAGTGTCGGGGCTGAACCCCGGCTCAAGTACCAATTCATCGGGATACCACTGGTGGTGCATGCGAGGTGCGTTAGCTGCCTCGGCGAGGTTCATGCCGTGATCGATGACATTGACGATCATCTGCAGGACGACAGTGATTATTCGGCTGCCACCGGGGCTTCCTGTCGCGAACCAGGGTTCACCGTCGGCAAAAACTATCACCGGCGTCATGGAGCTTAAAGGACGCTTGCCGGCGGCGATCGCGTTCGCTTCACCGCCCAGCAGTCCAAATGCGTTCATCACGCCCGGCTTGGCCGCGAAGTCGTCCATTTCGTTGTTAAGCAGAAAACCCGCTCCGGCAACGGCAATACCGGAGCCGAAGGAAAAGTTGAGCGTAAAGGTGTTAGAGACAACATTCCGATCCTTGTCCATGACGGAATAATGACTCGTGTCTTCGCTCTCAAACAGGGGTTCCACACCGGGCAATACGTCGTTTGAATTACGCGCTTTGTGCATGTCGATGGTTGACGCCAATTGCTTGCCGTAGTCCTTGCTCGTCAACCATTCGACGGGCACATCGTAGTGATCCGGGTCACCGAGGTGCTTCGAGCGATCAGCGAACGCGAGTCGCATGACTTCAGCGAGGAGATGAATACTGTCCGCACTCCCCGATCCCATCTCGGTCACCGGAAAGTGCTCGAGGATATTCAGCATTTGCAGGACGTGAACGCCACCGGAACTTGGCGGCGGCATCGTAACGATGTCATAACCACGGTAGCTGCCTGCCGCTACTTCGCGAATCGACGGTACATAGGCCGCCAACGACGCCGCATCGACCAGACCGCCGCCACGCTGCATCTCGGCAACGATCAGATCGGCGGTATCGCCTTTGTAGAACCCGTCTGGCCCGTTTTCTGCGATGCGTTCCAGCGACTTTGCGAGATCGGATTGCACCAGCAGATCGCCTGGCTGATATGCCGTGCCGTCAGCCTTGTAGTAGTAAGCGCAAGCTGCTTCATTTCGGCACAAATGACTCTGTCTCGCGCCCAAAAACCCCGCGAGATCGTAGCTGACGATGATACCGTCCCGAGCCTGGGCAATCGCCGGTTGTAACAACTGTTTCCATGGCAGTCGGCCAAATTTTTGGTGTGCAGCGTAAAACCCGCTGACGGTGCCGGGTACTCCGGCGGCGAGATGACTGAATCGCGATCGGTTCGTATCGACGTCGCCATTTTCGTCCAGATACATGTCGCGCGTGGCTTTTTGCGGAGCCATTTCACGGTAGTCGATGGCGATATTTTCGTCGTTAGCGGCATCATGTATCAGCATGAATCCGCCACCGCCGATATTCCCTGCACGAGGCAGCGTCACCGCCAAAGAGAAACCCGTCGCAATGGCAGCATCGACGGCATTGCCACCGTCCGCCAGTATTTTCGCGCCGACAGCGGCCGAGGCGCGATTCTGTGCAGCGACCATGCCCGACCGGCCAGGCACCGGGTGCTGCAGGTCGGAGTAACGAATAACCGCATTCTGATCCAGCTGCGCGTAGGCGGCAGTCTGAAAAGCCAGCGCCAATAACAGCGTGAGCAGAATTCGTTTAGGCATCGTCCAGTCCTACGGCAATACTTTTTCGAAAATTTTGTAAAACACTATGGCTAAGCCTGCGCCGGCAGGAATAGTCACAACCCAGGAAACCATAATCCTGGCTACTACCCTTAGATCAATTGCGTCAATTCCACGAGCGAGACCCACACCGAGTACTGCACCGACGAGCGTGTGCGTTGTGGAGATGGGTATACCGGTACCCGATGCAATAACGATCGTAGTCGCTGCAGCAAGCTCGGCGGCAAAGCCACGACTCGGCGTCAGCTGCGTGATCTTTTTGCCTACCGTTGCGATAACGTGGCGTCCGTAGGTCGCGAGGCCGATGACGATGCCGCCGCCACCGAGGACGAGAACCCACCACGGCAATGAGGACTTCGCCGCGACTGACCCTGTCGTCGCAACCCCGATCACTGCGGCCAGTGGGCCGATCGCGTTAGCGACGTCATTGGATCCGTGTGCG
>JALHUQ010000341.1 GCA_022866645.1 Woeseiaceae bacterium
AAAGCAACCGTTTCGAACCCAGGGTAAGCCACTGGTGCTGGTCCCGTACGCGGCCCAGAAAATCGCCATGCAGTTCCTCGATGAAACCCGCAACAACAAATGCGGCTTAGGTCTGTTCCACGGCCCGCCACTCTCCGGCAAGACTACCATCGTCCAGCAATTCGCCAGTTCGCTGCCGTCCGACCACGCGGTAGCGATCGTCGACGGCGCGCGCACGGACCCGGCCAAGCTCCTGAAGGAAATCCTGGGCCAGTACGGCTACGACCACGGCTTCAACAGTGCCAGTGAGCGTTTCAACATGATCCGGGTGGTCGCATTGCAGCAGGCTGCGATCGGCCAGGCACCGGTGCTCGTAATCGAAAACGTCCACAAGATGAGTCCCGTTCTGCTGGAGACGCTCTGCGAGCTGGCCGAGATGTCGTTCGATGGAACCATCGCGCTGCGGATCATTCTCTCAAGTGACCGACCGATGCTGCCCATCATCAAAGCGCCGGCCATGCGGTCGATCGAGACCCGCCTGACCGGCAAATTCCTGTTGAAACCGTTGACGCGGACCGAAACGGCCGCCTACGCGCACACGAAACTCAGGAGCGGCGGTTGCAGCAACCCCAGCGCCGTGATGCCACCGGCGGTGTGCGATCAACTGCATTCGGCGTCAGGTGGCTGGCCCGGTGTCATCGACCGGCTGGCAATGATGGCGCTGGCGAAAGCCGAGCACATCCCCTTGCTGGTCGAACACATCCCTAAAAAGACCCCGAACAAACAGAAGCCGCCAAACGTCATCGAGCCGACACCGCAGCTGATCCTGACCTTCAAGCAAGAGACGCTGAAAAAGATCCGTCTGGACAAGCGGTGCCTGTTGATCGGGCGAAACGCGCTTTCCGATATCGAGATCGCCCACGAATGGATCAGCCGGCAACATGCCATCCTCATTCGCAACGAAAGTTCGACCGTGATCGTGGACCTGAAGAGCCGCAACGGCACCTGCGTCAACGGTAAGCCCGTAAAGAACCACGTCCTCATTAACAACGACATCATTTCCCTGGGCGATCATCGCCTCAAGTTCGTTGATCCGTCGGCCACTCGTCGGACCACACTGCGCGGCGCCGGATGGGACGACACGACACTGGCCGAGTCGATCAAGGATTTCCGCAAAGGGCTGTTGCATCAGTTGAAGAGCGCGAGCTAAAGATTCGCCGCGGTGCGCGGTCCGTATGTTCGTTGTAGAACGGCGCATGCATAGCCGATCGGGTAAACGGCTTATGTCCTTACTCGAAATGGATTCTTGCACGGCGAGGCGGCGAAGAATCCGCCGGTCTGCTCTAATGATTGAGTTCAGTCTTGATCGCGGCAAGCAAACTCTCATCATACGGTTGCGTCCGCGGACTGAACTCAGTCACTAAATTGCCGTCGCGACCAATCAGATACTTGTGGAAGTTCCATGTTGGATAGGTGCCCGACGCTTCGGCCAGCCACGCGAAGAACGGATGTGCATCACCCTTCTTCACGGAAACTTTTTCGAACATCGGGAACTTGATGCTGTAGGTCAGTCGGCAGAAGTCCTGGATCTGCTCTTCGGTACCGGGCTCCTGGCCAAGAAAATCATTCGAGGGGAAACCAAGAACAACCAGACCCTCATCCTGGTATTCCTGGTACAGCTTTTCGAGACCTTCGTACTGTGGGGTGTTGCCGCACTTCGATGCGGTGTTAACGACCAGGATCACTTTTCCGGCGTAACTGTCGTGAAGATTCACGACTTCATCGGAAGCGAGACGCCGGAAGTTTTGATCGAGCAGTGGGGAGTCATTGGCAATCGTTAAGGTGGCGGCCAAAAGGATAAATACTCCGATAGATTTTTTCATTTTGAACTCCGACGAATGGGCTGGGCATGGGGTGCATGCTAACTTCAGCCACGAATTCTATAGACGCCCAGAATGCGAGTGGTTTCGGCCGTGTGTCTAATTGTATTTGATTGTTTCTGCACACCTTCGATCCAGTCGTCAAACAAATGTCACCTAGTCGCACTCGAAGTCATCGGCCCCTTGCGGCCTGCATTGCGGCGGAAAACCATGCTTGCGCCAGTACTCGGGCATGCCGGTAAGACGCATCAGCCGCTTACGATGCGGCGAGTTGCGGAACTCCTGCGGGTAGGGAAACCACCAATAGGGCAGTTCGGAACCGTGCAACTGATCGTACTGGCGGTAGTTGAACAGGTAGTCATTGTTTGCCGGGCCAAAAACAGGCTTCGCTTCCCCGGCCCGGATATAGGCCTGCTCGATGAGCGTCTTCTCGGCCAGATAATCGAACGCCGGGTCGGTCATCGCACGGTATTCATACGCTGTCGCGTTGTTGATCCCCTTGCCTGCGTTGTTGGCGGCCAGCGCGATAAGGGCTGTGCGCTCCTCACCCGTGGCGATATAAAGGCGCAGGAACGGCCCGGCGTTGCCGAAAAAGCCATGGCGCAACGCCGTCTCATGAATCTCCAGGGCGCGTTCCGTGTCGCCGGCGAACAGTACAGACAATGCGAGGAAAGAACGGCAGATCTCGTACGCGGGATCGATGTCGAGGCACTGTTGGGCGCCTTGTTCCGCTCGATCGAAATAGCCGAGGTCCAGGTATACGGTCGTACGCCACAGGTACGCTGTGGCGTTCTTGGGATTCCTGGCCAATGCCTCATCGAACAGAGTAAGCGATTGCTCGTAGTCGACCGGATTGTGTTGGATTAAATCAAGCGCGAGTACCGCGTAAGGCAATGACAATTCGGGGCTCAACTCGATGGCCCTTGTAGCAGCCTCGCGCGCCAGCGTGCTGTAGTCGCGATCGACAATTCCCCAGCCCGGCGCGACGTTATAAATGGCTGCAAGCCCTGCCCAGGCACGTGCAAACCCGGGGTCAGCCGCGACGGCCTGCTCGAACAGATCGATGGCGCGCAGCAGGCTGCGGCGCTCGGCAAACAGCTGCGAGGCCTCGAGGTACAGCTCATAGGCATCTATGTTTTTGGTGTCCGCGGTATGCCTGGCCGTGACTACGTCGGTTTCCATGATGATGCCGAGTTCCTCGACGATGGCTTTCGCAATGTCATCCTGGACCTGGAACAGGCTCTCGGCCGTCAGCGTGCGATCGTAGGTCTCGGACCAGAGGTGCTGGTCGGTCGCGGCATCGATAAGCTGAGCCGTGATACGTACCCTATCGCCCGACTTGCGCACGGAACCCTCGAGCACGTGCCGGACGTTCATTTTCTCGGCCATGTTCGGTACGCCGAGTGCCTCCTGTCCCTTGAAGCCCCAAGAGGTCGTGCGCGACGCGACTTTGAGGTCTTCGATGCGCACCAGCACGTTGAGAATCTCCTCGGCAATGCCATCGGAGAAATATTCCTGGTCGCCGGCAGGCGAAAGATCGGCGAATGGCAACACGGCGATCGACTTCGCCGGTATCGTTGATGCCTTTGGTTCACTCGACGCTTCTGTCATTACCGGTGTCGCGACAGGGGCAGACCGGGGCAGCATTCGGTCGAGAGCGACGACCGCGATCGCCACCACGAGCAACACGATAATCAGGGTGTTAATGCGCTTGCCTGTATGTGCCGTAATCGATTGGCTGCGATCGATCTCTTCCTGCCGCTTTACACCCTCGGGCGTCATCTCGTAGACCCACGCGAAGATCACCACGGGAACAAAACCGAGTATCAACAGCAGTACCACAATCGAGCCGGCAGATTCGGGCACATTGAGCAGCGACGACAGAACGTCGGTGAGCTGCAACAGCACCCAGGACGACACCAGGTAAAGAACCGCAACGCGAATTACGTTACGGCGTTTAAGCTCTTCGAATAAAGACATCCGTTTCCCGGTGAAATGAGTAAGTCGTTGTTGCTGTTGTCATATTTGTTGGCAGATTCTCGCATACTTTTCATGTATCCATTCTTCTACTGAAGTCCCGCCGCAATTGGCCGAATTTCCTCCGCGCTGCGCTCTCCCGCGAGCGCCGTCCCCGGCATCAGGTATTTCCCCATCGCCAATCCGCCGATCAGCACGGGTTCGTAGCCGATTTCGCGATCTCTCGGTCGCGATACGGGTTCATAGATAATCCTCGGTGCAGTG
>JALHUQ010000342.1 GCA_022866645.1 Woeseiaceae bacterium
ACATCGGTCTTTCAAACCATTACGAATATTTACGACTACGGCATGGAACCCGGTGCCGCCGTCGACGCGACGCGCTTTCATCACCAGCTAATCCCAGCCGACCTGATCACCTACAGCCCTGGCGTGCCATTGCCGGAGGAGACGATTTCAGCATTGGGTGATCTGGGGTACCGCGCCATACCGCATGGCTGGGAGTTTGGCGATGTAAACGTCATCATGCGAGAAAAGGGCGAGCTGAAAGCAGCGGCGGATTCGCGAAATCGAGGCGAAGCACGTATCTCGCTTATGGAAGTCAGCCCTTAAGCCGGCACTACCACACGCTCCCGAGCGCAACCCTGATCGCCTCTCCACTGACACCGCTGGATTCTTCAGAGGCGAGGAATGCGATCATTTCGGCGACTTCCTGAGGTGTGGCAACGCGGCCCGGGGGATAAAGCGCCGCCCGTTGCTCCCACACCTGGTCAACCGTAATATGTCGATCCACTGCCTCTTGGCGAGCCGAACGTTCCGCCATCTCCGTACGCACCCATCCGGGTAAAACGGCGTTCGACGTAACGCCGTAAGGTCCCGCGTCCTGCGCAACCGAGCGCATCAGCCCCAGCAGCCCGTGTTTGGAGCTGCTGTACGCACTACCGGCATATTCAGCAACCAGGCCGGCGGTAGAACTCGTATAAACAATACGCCCGTACTGGCGTTCGATCATGCCCTGCAAAACCAGTCGCGAGAGATGGAATGGGCCATCAAGATTGACACGTATCGTCTCATTCCAGACCTCTGGATCCTGTTCCCAGATGACCTTCTCATGGGCCGAGCCGATACCGTGATTGCAGATAAGAATCTCAATCGGACCCAGCCGTTGCTCGGCATCTGCAACTGCTTGCGCACATCCCTCTGAGGTTCCGAGATCTACTACGGAATATTCGAGACCCGTGTCCGCCAGTTCCTGCTGATTTCGAGCGACACACATCACCTTGGCGCCGCGTCTCGCCAAAAGTTCAGCGGTCGCACGCCCTATTCCTCGGCTTCCACCTGTAATCAGGGCTACGCGCCCTTCGACTCCACCCATTCTGAGAACACTCCCTGCGAAATTTTGGGACCAGTATATATAGCAGCCGAACGCAGACAAGCCCGTGAAAGAGGCTTGCCATGACCAGCACCTTGCCAACACCCCTTGTCGAGCGTTCAATAAAGCGTTGGGCAGCATGACAGATGTACCATTCGATGCCCGATACAGAAGACAGGATAGATCGTTTGATCGTGGATAACTGAATGGTGGCCCGATGGGGCCAGAACTAACTGAGGCTGGTAGGCGGGGGGCGATTGCTCTGAGTGGGTGCTGTCGTCGACATAAGAGGCGGCAGCGTGATACCGGGTAGCGCCTGCCCGTGCCCGGGAGTTGACTTATCAGTACCAGACTGACGCCTAACGCCGGACTTTCTGTGCGAGCGCCGGCATGTTGATCGTTTGGTCCAGCTGCTCGCCGCCTAGAAAATGCAACAGTGCATCTCGCTGCGCCAGACCGTCACGCCGCCCGAGCGCTATCAGTTCCTGCGTGAAGCTTGCTTCGAACATCAGATAACTGGCTAGCTGGGCGCCCGCATTGCCGCGCGCACCGATCACACGCAGCAGCGCACGCAGGCTGCGCGGCAATGAGCGTATATGTCGCATGGCGATGACGCGCAGATCTTCGCTCGGCACGACCATCAGCGTGCCGATCTTGTGTACACCCGGCACGGCCTGCGGAGCCACTTCAGCAATGTGATTCAATCGCGCGACGTGCTCGACGTTCGCGTAAATTTGATCCATGAACAAGGTGTCAAGCATGTAGCCGAAGAGTTGACCGCTTGTGGGCGATTGCGGCGTTTCGCTTCGCGGCCGCGCCATAACACCGACGGCTTCCTCGGCGCGCACACCAATTACTAACAGTCTGTCTGCACCCAATTGTATGGCCGGGCTCAGCGGCCACAACTGGCGTTGCGCTCCATCGCCATAGTACTCACCGTTGAGCAGCACTGGTGGAAACAGAAAAGGCACCGCCATGCTCGCCATCAGGTGATTGAGTGTCAGGGCTTCGCGCCGGCCGACTCGTTGGTGGTGCGTCCAATCATGCAAATCCGGATCGCCATCGAAGAACGCGACTGATTCTGCACTGCTGTAACCTGTCGAACATAGCGCCAGCGCACGCACTGCGCCGACGCGCACACTGCGCTGCAGGTGCTGCCAATTGATATTGTGGCTCAACATTTCGTGCAGCGGCGAAACGTCAAACAGCGCACGCGGCGGCCGCAGCAGGCCTCCGGACACCAGCGATGAACCCCAACGCAATCCAGAACGCAGCATGCTGAGCGTGTCGGCGCGAAATACCTGGTTAACGTGAAAGCCGGCCCAGACGGATTCCAGTGCCGCCACGCCCCGAGGCCAACGGAACGCCTCCGTTGCAAGCACCGTTGCCGCTACGGCGCCTGCAGAGGTGCCAACGATAATTGAAAATGGATTGGGCGCATCAGGCAGCAGATCGGCGATCGCACGCAACACACCGACCTGATAGGCGGCTCGCGCGCCGCCGCCGGGCAGCACCAACGCGACCGTGCTGCCGATCTGAGGCTTGGCATCTGGAAAAACCCGTGCTTTCATGAAGCTAACGATACTCATCCGCACAGGCAAGACCTGAACGTGGGTCACAGTTCACGCGGCTGCGGCTCGGCGTCGCCAATCCCGCTTGACACAGTAACCGCGATAGATTCTGCTGTCCTCAGCCGATCGGCATAGGGGGCAACATGGACAAGAACCGCATGGTTTCTTGTCATCACGAGTTTTGTCTATGTGTTGATGGGGCTCTTTGCTGGTCATATTCGGCGCAACATCCTGCCCAGAGCGAAAGATCTCGCGCCCGGCACGCTGGTGCAGGATGCAAAAGCGGGCACTGATTCTTCTGCAATACGTCCCGGAGACACCCGGAAAGAAAGTTATCGGATCTATTTGTTTTGAGATTCCTTGATTGCATGGGGTGCCGAAGTCCTCGTTCGAGGACCGTACTCGATCTCATCTAAACGCGGAACGGGCTCGAGTCCGACTGATTTATCCTATTGAATGCACTCGATGGATGCTTTGATATCGTCGAGACTGGAGCGGTGAATTGCAATATCGATATTGCCAGCAAGTTCGTAGCGTATGGTTACGCTTGTATGCGCTGAACGGTAGGGGATACATAGTGAATGGAGCCGGAACGACCGGAAAGCCTGCTCCATTACCTCTGCAATACGCTCCAGGGCTGCCGTTGAGCTAAACTTGGGCTTGTGAACGTAGCACATGACTCCGATCAGAAACCGCCAAACAGCAAGGATTCAAAATGTCAGAAGTAAGAAGAGCCTACTACGACGACAGTTACCGAAAAGAGCTCAAGGCAATAGTTACCGCTGTCAATGGCGAATGGATCGAGTTGGACCAGACGATTTTCTACCCCTTGGGTGGCGGACAACCCGGGGACACAGGGGTTGTGATCGGGCGCGATGGAAGCGTCTATAAAGTGCTGGATACCAGAAAGGGCGATTCAAACGAACAAATCAAACACCAGCTCGATACTAACGACCATGGGCTAAAACCTGGCGAGTCGGTCGATATCGCTATCGATTGGGAGCGGCGCTTTATGCACATGCGAATGCATACCTGCATGCACTTGCTGGGTTCCCTGATCCCGGTGCCAGTGACGGGCGGATCGGTGGGGGCGGAAAGAAGTCGACTGGATTTCGATCTCGGCGAGCATCAGATTGACAAAGAGGACCTGACGAAACGCATCAACGTGCTCGTCTCGGAAGCGCACAACGTTGTTTTCGGCACAATCACCGAAGCTGAGCTCGACGAACGCCCGGAACTCGTCCGGACGATGTCCGTGCAACCACCCCGAGGAGCGGGCGACATCCGAACGGTTCGCATCGAGGATGTCGACTTTCAGCCGTGCGGCGGTACCCACGTAAATAATACAAATGAAATCGGCGTCGTGCGGATAAGCAAAATCGAGAACAAGGGCAAACGCAATCGTCGCGTTCACCTGGTGCTCGAGTAAGCAAAAAGGCCCGCTACTGCAACGATCCGAACGGCCGATTTGGGGGTCGTCCCGCTACCCTTTGTAGCAAGAGAGCTTTTCGATTTCGGCACCTATACCGACCAATCTGACAGTCTGGCTTAGCGTGTCTCCGTTGGACGGATCGGTTACTTGCATGACCAGTTTTTCGCCGGATCGTAATTGAGTGATCATGCCAGGCACATCTTTCATTGGCATCCATGATGCTTTGTTATTTGTCGCCAACGACCAAAGTTCCGGGCCGTATGCCTCATTTTGGTCAACTCGCATCTGTACGCTGACTTCACGATCACCATCGCCGGTCATGACCTTGTGCGACAACATGATATTGAGGCCGTCTGTTTCGCATTTCACACTAATAATCAATCCGTCCCTGCCTTCATACAGGTCAGTTGAGGCCACTACGTGGCTTCGATCAATATCGTCCGCTGCATCCAATATATGTTTGTATTCCCAGCCTGCAAATGACGGCTGCGCCAACACGATACATACGCATGCAATAAGACGTTTCACAATTGATGACATAGCACTGGCTCCACGAAATTTGTCGGGCTGGTTTAGACCAACACCCTAATCAGCCGATTGGTCGAACGATTATCGCGATTTTACACCGATTACGTATTCCGTCCCGCTCCGGACCCGAGTAAGTTACAAAAATAGTTAATACGGCCAATAAGAGGTACCGGCATGTGCCATCCCCGAATTCACTTATTACTCGCCTGTTTCGCGCTGCTGGTCTCCCCGGCGTCTGTGATCGCCGCCCCGGCAATTGTTGACACGTGCGCCGAATGCCATGGCGCCGATGGCATGGGGCGGGGTCTAGCGATGGTCCCGGTGATTGCCGGAATTCCGGCAGCACACATCGAGCAGGCGATCTATGCCTATGTAGACGGCGCCAGGCGCTGTGCAAGAGAGCCTCGCATGTGCGAGACAGTAGCGGCACTGTCGGAAATCGAGGTAGCCGAAGTCGCAGAATATTTCGCGGCTCAGGTACGCGGCTCGTCCCACGAGGAATTCGACAAGGTCCTTGCTGCTGAGGGTGAGGTTTTGCATAAACAACACTGTTCGAACTGTCACTTGCCACCGGACCATGAGAGCGTGGCGGATGCTATCGGTTACCCGCTGCACGGGCAGCGCTCGGAATATCTGCGTTACGCCATCGAGGCTTATTTCGCTGGCGACCGCGAGGCGTTGCTTGAGGCCATGGCGGACCAAATTCGGCAACTGAAGGCCGGCGATCTCGGTGCGCTGGTTAACTATTATTCGAGCTACCGATCGGCAGACTGAAGACTACTGGCGCTTAGAGTCGATATCCGTGATCAGCGATTTTTTCTTGATGCTTTGAGTATCTTCGTAGCCGTCGACCCAGACCAACAACTGCTCCGCGGGCATGGGTCTTGCGATGAAGTACCCTTGCACCAGATCGCAACCCAGTCTTCGGACGGTGGCGTATTGCTGATCTGTCTCAACGCCCTCCGCGACCACAACCAGCTGCATCGCTTTGCCCAAAGCGACTATCGCCTCGATAACCCGGCTGTTGGCATCTGAATCCGACAACTGAGCAATAAACGCCTGATCAATCTTGATGGTTTTGACCGGCAATTTCGCAAGATAGCTGAGTGATGAGTAACCAGTACCGAAATCGTCGATATGAATGCCCACCCCGAACGCTGCCAAATCATCCAGTAGCGGCTGAGCGACAGTGAGATCTTCAAGCAATACCGTTTCAGTTAACTCAAGGTTGATGAGTTTCCTGTCGATGTTTTCGCTGCTAAGAATTCCCTTGATCAAACTAACGAGGTTGCGATTCCGAAGTTGGTGTGCCGACAGGTTAACGCTGACAGGAATATTCCAATCAACCTTTTTGCGCCACTCTGCCACGTCGGCGCAAACACGGCGCATGATCGATTCGAACAGCACATCGGATATCCC
>JALHUQ010000343.1 GCA_022866645.1 Woeseiaceae bacterium
CGCGAGCGGCCTCAACGTCGTCCTGGTACATAGTCCAAAACTGCTCGATCATGCGCGTGCGGGATTCCCGGTCTTCGGGCGACATGTCCATTCGCGTATACGGTTCGACGAAAGACTTGTGCGTGCCAACGCGAAATACATTCCAGTCCACGCGCAATTTATCGATGGCCTCTTTGTAATAGCTCCGGAATCCGCCGTAGCCTTCGAAAAAAACCATACCTTCAGGGGGCATGTAAAGTTCGTCAGCGTGAGCAGCCAAGTGGTAGCCGGATTGACTAAAGTAGTCAGCGCTGGCAACCACCGGTTTGCCAGACTCCTTGAAGTCCTCAATCGCGGCACCGATGCGGCGCAACTTACTCAGACCACCACCGCCCAGCAAACTCAGCTCGAGATGTACTGCAGTAATTCGATCATCGGTTTTCGCGAATGAAAGTGCGTCAATTACGTCCTGGACCAGCGTTTGCGGGGCAGCATCGCCCAGTAATTCAGCCAAAGCTCTGTCGTAGGGATCGCCATCCAATTGGTCAACTAAGGGGCCTGCTGGTTGGATAATCAGCGCAGCTTTCTGCGCTATTAAGGTTGGACCGCCCGACAAAGCCCCAAAGAAAACCAGAAACAGCGCCACGAGTAATAGCAGATGCAGAATCTTGCGGACTCCATCTACTCCTCGCCAGATACTGGATATCAATCTGAACAAGAAATTTCTGTCACTCATAGTTTTTCCTGGCTCTCGCTGTCAGTGTAGCTAATTCGGTAAATCTTTCCGGCCTGATCGTCGCTGACCAGCAGGGATCCGTCGGCCAGCACCAAAATGTCCACGGGGCGTCCCGACACCGACTCCTTCTGTAGCCATCCGGTTGCGAAAGGCTCGTAGGCAACCGGCACGCCGTTTTCGAGTCGTATCAATGCAACTCGATAGCCTGTTTTCTTTGACCGATTCCATGAGCCGTGTTCCGCAATGAATATCTGATTCCGATATTCGGCGGGAAACATATCGCCTGTATAGAACTTTACGCCCAACGGCGCCACGTGTGCGCCGAGTTTTTGTGCCGGTGCCCGGTAATCCGTACACTTCTTGCCCGTGCCAAATTTAGGGTCCGGCAGGTCACCGGCGTGACAATAGGGATAGCCGAAATGCTGTCCCATCGACGTCACATGGTTCAGCTCGTCAGCCGGCAAATCGTCTCCCAGCATGTCGCGACCGTTGTCAGTGAACCACAATTCACCGTTGACCGGGTGCCAGGTAAAACCCACTGAATTGCGAATTCCCTCCGCGACAGTCTCGCGCCCGCTGCCATCAGGGTTCATGCGAACGATGAGTCCGAATCCGTCCTCGTCGCAGATATTGCAGGGTGCACCGATGCTGATATAGAGTTTTCCGTCAGGTCCGAATCCGATGTACCTCCATCCATGGTGTCGCTTCGATGGCAGTTCTATGTCGAGTATGTGTCCGTCCGGGACTGCAGACAGGTTCGACTCGATATCGTCGTAGCGTGTGACTTTGTCGAGCTCAGCGACGTACAAATCACCATCGTGCACCGCTATCCCGTTTGGCGTGTCCAGGCCATCGACCAACTCTATCGTTCGAGTTCCCGCACCATCCGGAACGACGGCATAGACCGCAGTACCACTGCGAGTTGACACGAAAACCGTACCATTTTCACCGAGCGCCAACGACCTCGCACCGGGTACATCCGCAAATTCTTCAATCAAAAAGCCCGCTGGCAAATCGATGTCTTCGAGCGCCAATGCAGTCGTCGACAAGAAACCGGTGGCCGCGACAGCGACGAATCGACATACGGTGGATTTCATCGTCTTCAAAGGTCAGTCGGATAAGAAGAAAAGTGACAGTATCGGCAGGAACGTGATCAACACAACGGACATCAACAGAATAATCAAAAATGGAAAGGTTGCAGAATAGACGTGCATGATAGGCTTTTCGAAACGGTAACTGGCAATAAATAGATTCAAGCCTACTGGCGGAGTTAGATACCCGAGCTGCATCGCAGCCAGGAATACGATGCCCAGGTGCACCTCGTTTACGCCGTATCCTGCAGCGATCGGCAAAATAAGCGGTACCACCAATACAATTGCCGAAAAAATGTCGAGTATCGCGCCGAGAATCAGGAGAAAGATCAGCAGCAGTATCAAAAACGTTGTCTGGCTACTGACCAGATCAGCCACTATCTCGAACAGACGCTGTGGAATGTCCGCGTCGATCATGTAACTGGTTGAGGCAACAGACACTCCGAGAATAATCACTATCCCGCCGACCAAAACCCTCGACGAACGCATGATTCCAGGAAGCTCTCGCAAGGGGATTTCCCGCAAAATAAAGACTTCAACTATCACGACATAGAGGGCCGTGACCGCCGCGGCCTCCGATACGGCAAAAAATCCGGAGTAAATTCCGCCAAGAACGACTATCGGCAATGGCAACTCCCAAATCGACTCGCGCAGAGCCGCAGCAACCTCTTTGAGCGAGAATGAGTTCAGAGGTTTTCGAATATGGCGGTTGACCCAAAGGCTGTAGCCCGACAGCATAATCAGCATCAACAGGCCCGGCAGAATTCCAGCCAGAAACAAGTTGTCGATAGAAACTTCGGCAACGACGCCGTAGAGAATAAGCGGCAACGACGGCGCAAACAACAGCCCCAGACTGCCAGCAGAAGTCACCAGTCCAAGATTGAATTTGTCACCGTATCCATCTTGCTTCAAAGCTGGATACAAAATCGCTCCCAGCGCGATGATGGTTACACCCGACGCGCCTGTAAACGCGGGAAAAAATGCGCATGCTGCAAGACACACGAGCGCCAAACCACCTGGCATCCAGCCGAGCATCGCGCCCGTCATACGAACAAGGCGTTTTGGTGCGTTGCTTTCACTCAATAGATAGCCGGCGAAAGTGAACAGCGGAATTGCGGCCAGAAACGGCATACTGGCGATGCTCTGAATCTCTATTGCCATGATCATCAGATCGGAATCCTGACCGTAGAAACCGATTATCGCGCTAGCCGCGATGACAGCAAATAGTGGCGCACCGAGGACAGCCAGGAGAGCGAGAATGATGCTAAGAGGAATCATTTATCAACCACGAAATCGTCGCCAGACAGAATGCTGCCAGCTTGCCGCAACGCGGAGACGACAAATCGATACGATATCAGTGCAAATGCCACCGGCATGATCACGTGCGCCATCCACGCCGGCGTGTCTACCAGCACAGTATCTTTGTATTCGATTTCAACTTGCAGGTATCGCCAGGCCTGAACCGCAATGACCCCACAGACAAGGGCGGCGAAAACATCGACCAGGACGCGAAGCACGTTTACTGCCGAATCGGATAACACGTGAGAAAGTGCATCAATTCTAATGTGCCGGTTCTCGCGGCAGGCGGCGATGGAGCCAACCAGCGCAAGCCATAACACCATCAGTCGAATCAGTTCATCTGCCCAGCCAAACCCGGTACCGAATGCCTCGCGCATCACAATTTGACTGACCGCAACGAGCATCATTGCCGTCAGCATCGAGACGAGCACTATTGTTTCGAGGGCAGTGCCGGCCTTGTCGAGCCGATAAAGTATCCGCTTTATTTTCACTATAAAGCTTACTCGCCGGCAGCGCCATGCGCGCTGCGATACTCGTCTATGTAGCCCAGCATTTCCTGGTACAACTCAAGCGTAAACGCGCCGCTTGCCCCCTGCTCCAGATTTGAAGCCAGCAATAGATTGCGAACTTTGATGAACTCTTCGTCATCAAATTTGATGGGCTGAATTCCACTCTTCAATAGAGCGTCATAAGCGCCCTGGTTATCAACCAGGTTCGTTTTATCAAAATTCTGATAGGTCTTTGTCATTACTTCGCGAACAATCGCTTGATCCGCTTGACTAATCGTATCGAAGGCTTTCTTGTCGATCGCCATAAAACCGAACGTATACACCAATGGCACTTGTGTTACGTACTTTACCTTGGTGTGCCATTGCAGCACCAAAGCCACGATCGGTGGGATAGCAACGATATCAATGAGACCCGTCTGCAGGCCCGTCAAAACGTCCGTCAGAGGCAAGGTCACAGGATTCAATGAAAGCGCTTCCATCGCGGCATAACTTATCGAGTCGCCTTCCGGAACCCAGACGCGTTTTCCTTTGAGGTCTGCCAGCGATTTCACAGGGGTAGCGGACATGATGTTGGCGAAACCGGATGTAGCGAATCCAAAATTGACGAATCCTGCTTCCTCAAGCCCTTTTTGCAGCCGCGCATCCATTCGACCGCGTACAAACGCCGCTTCGTCTATCGAATCGAACACCAACGGCATGCCGTAAAGATTCAGGTCAGAATACTGTGACGACAACGCGGACGGTGTAAACGCACCACCTTGCAGCTGCCGTATTCGTATTTGCCCCAGCACTTTCGCATCATCGCCTTTGACACCGCCGCCGTAATACTTGATCAGAACGCGACCGTCAGTCCGCTCCTTAATCTGCATGGCGCTTTCACGCATATCCTTCATCCACTGCGATCCGTCCGGAGTCACGGTGGCGATTTTCAGAGTGGCCGCAAAAGCAGGCGCACTGAGCAGCAGCACAGCAATCGACAATAGAAATTTTTTCATTGCATATTCATCCCGTGGTTCGGACGTCCAGTTGCCCGAATCGTTCGTCAGAAATAGTCATCCGCTTCCGCCAGCAATGTGGCCGCCGCCTGCTGGGCCATGACGTTGGTCAAAACATAGCCGTCCTGATTGGGGTCCGCTTCAAGTACTTCGTTCAAAAGCCGGTCATGCAGTTCCCGTTCGTAGAGCAATTTGGCATAGCCTCGAGCATATTCAACCTTGGCGCTCAAATCTTTGCCGTCAGACTCCGCTATCGCTTTCTCAAAGTACTCTCGCGCACGTTCCGGTTCACCGCCTAGCGCGGGCGGTCGCAGGGTCAGCATTATCCCCATGTAGGTATACACGCTGCTGTTAACTTCGTCGCCGCTTATGTCCAAATAGTGGTCAAACAGTGCTTCGATCTGCGGCAACTCAGCGAGCGAATTCCAATCCGAACTGTGTGCGCGCAGGAATGCCAGAGACGCGAACCCATAGGTAAATAGCATGTCGGCCTGCTTCGTCCCAATGCCGTCCAACGTCGCAACGAACTCATCATACGTTGCGCCTGGCCAGGCGCATGCAGGTTGGTAGGTTTCACACATTGCGTGCTGCGCATAACGGCGGGCCCGCGAGGTCAATTTCGATCCGCGGACCTCATCTGTAACGAATACCGCGCCGTAGGTCGCGTATAAAGTCGCTCCAGCCGCAAGCAGTTGTGGGCTATCGGGGCTACCCTCAATGAGACTGTCCATGGTCAGCAATAAGGTTGGCACTCCGTCGCGAACCAAATCGGGATCATCCTGGTTCAAAACAGCTTTGGATAGATTGTCAGAAAAACTCGACGCGGCATTAGACACGATAATGGCGCAACCACTGGATAGCAGGGAAAGTGCGGCGATCAGGATTGCTTTATTCATATCACGAAGGACCCCTCACTGAGCGTTTGGTTCAAGCTAATACCCTGACTTGGGCGCTCGACGCTGGAATGGACCGCATTATAACGAAAAACGCCCTGGCCACTCGCGTAGCCAGGGCGATGTTTTTCTGATGAAAATCAAATCTTTTCTTTGATTCTCGCTGCCTTGCCGGTAAGGCCACGCAGATAGTAAAGCTTAGCCCGACGAACATCACCGCGACGCTTCACTTCGATCGAATCGACGACCGGGCTGTACGTCTGGAATACTCGCTCAACGCCTTCACCGTGCGAAATCTTGCGGACCGTAAAAGCAGAATTGATACCCCGATTGCGCTTGGCTATGACGACGCCTTCAAACGCCTGTAAACGCTCGCGAGTACCTTCCGTTACCTTAACCTGCACAACAATAGTGTCGCCTGGGGAAAAGGGAGGAATTACCTTGCCCATTTGCGCCTGATCGATCGCTTCAATAATTTTGCTCATAGTCTTTGCTCTTTCAAAAATTCGTCGAGTAAGGTTTGTTGCTCGTCAGTCAAATCCAGTTTTTTCAGCAAGTCGGGGCGCCTTTGATGACTGCGTCCCAATGCCTGTTTGTCTCGCCACCTGGCGATTCCAGCATGGTCACCGGACAACAACACGTCCGGAACCCTTCTGCCTGCCACTACTTCAGGTCTCGTGTAGTGCGGATGATCAAGCAAACCGCCCACAAATGAGTCTTGTACCGCCGACTCTTCGTCACCCAATACACCCGGCAACAATCGAACAACCGCGTCAATTACTGCCATCGCAGCAATCTCACCGCCCGAAAGCACGAAATCGCCAAGCGAAACTTCTTCGTCGATGCGCGACTCAATAAGACGCTCATCGATTCCTTCGTACCGCCCTGCCAGTAACACCATGCCCGGCAGAGCTGAAAACCTTTTCGCCATCGCCTGATCAAATGCCTGACCCTGCGGCGACAAATACACTGTTGGACAACCATCGGGCAATTTGCCCTTCGCCAACTCCAGCGCGGCCGCGACGGGTTCGAACTTCATCACCATGCCGGGACCGCCGCCGTAGGGCCTGTCATCTACGGTGCGATGCGCGTCGCTCGCGTGATCACGCGGGTTTTCAAGCTCCAGCGTAATCAGCTCGCGCTGCAGTGCCCTACCGACGACACCATACTGACCAATCGTGCCAACCATTTCCGGAAACAAGCTGACGACAGCAAAATGCATCTCTTCAGTCCCATTCCCAATCAACGTTGACCCTACCTTCGGAAAAATCAACATTGATCACTATTTCATCTTTGACGAACGGAATCAGTCGTTCCCGCTCGCCTTTCACGACCATCACATCATTCGCACCAGTCTCGAGTATTTCATCAATCTTGCCGAGCTCTGTGCCATCGCGATGGACGACTGTCAATCCTATTAAGTCCGACCAATAATAATGCCCGTCCTCAGGTTCAGGCAGTTCATCCCTGTACGCCCCAAATTCGGCGCCAATCAGCGATGCTGCCTGATCACGGTCATCGACCCCCTTAAGATGTGCGATAACCGACTTTCCGTGCCGCTGCCCTTCGACCACTTCGGCGGATTGCCAAACACCATTACGGCCTATCAGCAATCCTTTGTGCTGCAAAAATGCCTCTCGCGGCTCAGTGTATGAAAACACCTTCACCCAACCCCGGACACCGAACAGGGCAGAAATGCGGCCCAGAACTATCGGCTGCGAGGGCAACGGACTAATTGCTGGCGGCAGCCTTGCGGTGCTTCTTTAGAAGTGACGCAACGCGATCAGACGGCTGCGCGCCCTGGCCAACCCAGTAGTCAATGCGTTCAAGATCAATGCGAAGATTCTCCTCGTGATCTTTTCCGACCGGGTTGAAGAATCCAATGCGTTCAATGTACCGGCCGTCACGTCGATTACGAGAGTCAGTAACCACCAGGTGATAAAAAGGGAGCTTTTTCGCGCCAGCGCGCGAAAGTCGAATACTAACCATTACATTTCCGTATAAATATCGATGAAGGGCAGACATGCCATAGCTCGGGCTGTCCCGAGTAGACGGCGCATTGTACGGGTTTTGAAGCAAATGTGAAGCGTTTCGGCGGCGAAAATTACTAAGTATTTCCGGGTCTTAGCGGGGTCTCGACGGGTGGCCGCCAGTTTACATCCAATTCCGCCGGAAAAACGACGATATTTTGCTGAATTCCTAGCTGAATCCAGGTGGCATGCCTCCGCCCGACATTCCCCGGAGCATGTTCTTCATGCCGCCTTTCGACATTTTCCTCATCATCTTTTCCATCTGCAAATGTTGCTTCAGCAGACGGTTCACGTCCTGAATATTTTGCCCTGCCCCGGAAGCAATCCGTTTCTTTCGAGATCCATTGATGATTTTCGGAAATCGACGCTCGCCAGGCGTCATTGAATTGATAATTGCGACCTGGCGGCGGATCATTTTGTCGCTACCTGTCTTCTGCAACGCAGCGGAGTTTACTTTGCCCGGCAGTGGCAATTTCTCGAGCATGGACGCCAGTCCGCCCATGTTCATCATCTGCTCGAGCTGGTCGCGAAGGTCCGAGAGGTCAAATCCCCTGCCCGTCTTAAGCTTCTTCGCCAGCTTTTCCGTCTTGTCCTTATTGACCTTTTGCTCGATCTCTTCGACGAGAGACAGCACGTCTCCCATACCGAGAATTCTCGATGCCATCCGGTCCGGGTGAAACGCCTCAAGCGCATCCATTTTCTCGCCGACGCCCATGAAACGAATGGGTTTGCCCGTTACCTCGCGAACGGACAAGGCGACACCGCCCTTGGCGTCACCATCCGTTTTGGTCAGCACGATACCGGTTAGAGGAAGCGCCTGGTCAAATGCGGTGGCCGCATTAACTGCATCCTGTCCCGCCATACTGTCAACGACGAATAAGGTCTCGTGCGGATTTGCCTTCTCGTGTACCGCCGCGATCTCGTGCATCATTTCCTGATCAATATGCAGGCGGCCCGCTGTATCCACAATCAATACATCAACATGTGAACGCAGCGCCTCGTCCAGAGCTCGCTCGACGATACGGACCGGTTTCTCGCTCGCATCACTGTGGCAGTGCAGAGCGCCGACCTCTCCTGCGAGAGTCTGCAGTTGCAGTATTGCCGCCGGACGGTGCACGTCGACGCTGACGAGCATGACCTTCTTCTTCTCAGTTACCTTAAGTCGTTTGGCAAGCTTTGCCGCGGTCGTCGTTTTGCCCGCACCTTGCAGGCCAGCGAGCAATATGACGATCGGCGGTTGTGCTCTGAAATTCAGCGGCGCCGATTCACTGCCGAGTAAACGCACCAGTTCGGCGTGGATAACTTTGACGAGAGCCTGTCCAGGCGTAAGGCTTTTGCCTACCTCCTCGCCAACCGCACGCTCGCGAATCCGTTCGACAAAGGACTTCACTACGGGTAGAGCAACATCGGCCTCAAGCAGAGCGAGTCGCACCTGGCGCAAAGTGTCCTTGATATTAGCGTCGGTCAGTCGGCCCTTGCCCGTCAAATTGCGGGCCGCGTCCGACAGACGCTCTGTCAGATTGTCAAACATCGCTGGATTCTAAACCGTCAGAACCGTCCCTAGCGAGAGCATTTTGATGTTTTTGTCAGGTGCCGCTTTCATCACTTGCTCATAGATCCGTTTCTCTTCGCCGGGCTTCATGCCGGTTAACCAGATCTCCGGGCTATGTCGCAAGCGTTTTAGATCGTCAGTCAATGTCTTTGGTGTGTAATGGCCTGCGACGTCTGCAAGCGAGCCCATTTCGTCAGGGAAGGATACTTCGATGACAAGAACCTTCAGGTCGTTGCAGGCGTTCAGTACAGGCCACAGTGTTTCGTTCGTTCTGGTATCGCCGCTTACCGCAAAGACGCCGCCCGAGTTCTGCACCGTAAAGCCCAACGAGGGCACACTGTGCATCACATCTACCGCGTAAAAGTCGCGATGACCTATGGTGATCGTATCGCCCGGGCTGCAGACGCAATAACGCATCATCGGTTTCGAGGGCGTCGGCAGTCTGGCAAAGTCCGGCCAGATAACACCGTTGAACAAATGGTCCTGTATCGCTCGCAAGGTCTCTTCTCGCGCGTAAACGGTGACGGGTCGCACATGATTCTCATCGAACAGGCGGTCAACCAGCATTGGCAATCCGGCGATATGATCCAAATGAGAGTGGGTCAGGAAGACATGGCGAATGTTGTCGATATCTGCAAGTTCGAGGTCACCAATGCCGGTACCGGCATCAATCAGCACGTCGTCGTCAACCAGCAGCGCGGAAGTCCGGGATCCTGCGCCGATTCCGCCGCTACAACCGAGTACACGAATTCTCATAAGGAGGGTTCTCTTAAACTACGCCGTATGGGATGATTAAGAGACTCCAAACTTAGGTTAGAGCCTTTCGGGTTTCCGTGTCTGAACTCACAATTTTCCTGTTGTACTTGCTGGCCGCCGCCGCTTTCGCCTCATCACGCTTGCCGCGCTTTTCCGTTCAGGGACGCGCGTTGTTCCTGATGGCCTGCCTGCTCGTCGCCATCGGCATCTCGCTCCACAGCAATTATCTATACGGTTTGATATTGATCGCCGACGGATTCAATCTGTCCTTGGGCAACACGGTTTCGATGATTGGGCTCGAACTCGCGTTAATTGGTCTGATCGCAGCGATCGACCCGGCACTCCGCGGCATTAGCGCCGGCCTGTTATTGTTGGGTGCATTTGCTGCCGTGATGACCAGTTTCGAAATTTTGCCGGCGCCGACAATGGTGCTCGCCTGGCAGGTGCGAGCGCACATTTTGATATCCTTGATGTCCTATGGATTCCTGACCGTCGGTGCCATCGTCGCAGTTTTCGCCATGGTGCAGGAACGACGATTACAGGCCAGGAGAATTTCTGCAGCGAACAGTCTTTTCGCCCCGCTCGAGACCACCGAAAAATTGTTATTTGGCATTACTGCGGTGGGATTTGCGGGACTCGCGCTCGCGATCTCGTCGGGTATGATGTTCGTCGATAATTTATTCGCTCAACACTTGGCCCACAAGGCAGTGTTTTCGCTGCTTGCACTGCTCGTGTTCGGGATTTTGCTCGCTGGCCGATTTTTTGCTGGCTGGCGCGGCACACGGGCCGTCAAACTATATCTGGCCGGATTTCTATTGCTTTTTCTTGCCTACTTTGGTGTCCGGCTGATACTGGAGCAATTGCTGAACCGGAGTTGGAGTTGACACTCTCGGTCATGACTCCTTTAGGACGGGCCGATGATTTCACAGTTTATGGTTTGAGCAGGAGGTGCCCTGCTTTTGGGCGATGACATTCCACTAGCAGGTCTGGTCAGTATTCTTGTTGTACTGTTGCTGCTTTCCGCGTTTTTCTCTGGTTCGGAAACGGCGCTGATGAGCCTCAACCGCTACCAGTTACGCCATAAAGTGCGCCAGGGTCACCGCGGCGCCAAGCTCGCCGAACGATTGCTGGCACGTCCGGACAGACTGATCGGCTTGATCCTTCTCGGCAACAATCTGGCCAATTTCTCGGCGGCTTCATTGGTCGCTGTTATCGCGTTCAAGATTGGCGGCCAACCGGCCGTCGCCCTCGGAACATTGATTCTCACGCTTGCCGTACTCATATTTTCGGAAGCGGCACCGAAAACCTTGGCAGCGTTATATCCGGAGCGACTGGCATTTCCGGCCGCACTAATTTACTACCCGCTGCTTAAGATTACGTACCCGATAGTATGGCTGATCAACGCCGCATCGAACGGCGTATTGTTTTTGTTTGGAGTTCGCAACAAGGGCAATGACCTCCACTCACTGACTCGCGAAGAACTGCGCACAGTGGTGCACGAGGCGGGCACGCGAATTTCGTCACGCTATCGTCAAATGCTGCTCAGCATTCTGGACCTCGAAAAGGTCACTGTTGATGACGTCATGGTGCCTCACAACGAAATCGTCGGTATCGATCTGGACAGTAGTGACGACGCGATCGAAATGACTATCGCCAAGAGTCAACACACACGCTTGCCAGTTTACCGCGACAATATTGACCAAATTATGGGCATATTGCATTTGCGGCACCTCGCGAATCTCGTGCCCACCGAATTTGACCGCGAATCGTTGCTGAGTCTCTTGACCGAGCCCTACTTCGTTCCGGAAGGTACCCCTCTCAGTATTCAATTAGTGCAATTTCAACGCAGGCATCAGCGAATTGCGATGGTGGTTGATGAATACGGCGACATCCAGGGCATCGTCACACTTGAAGATATCCTGGAAGAAATTGTCGGTGAATTCTCAACGGACCCGGCTGATGGCGAGAACGACGTCGTAAAAGATATCGCGGGGACCTTTCTCGTCGACGCCGGCGCGAACATCCGGGATCTCAATCGCTCACAAGGCTGGGAACTCCCGACAGATGGGCCGAAGACCTTGAACGGACTCATTGTCGAATTACTGGAAACGATTCCTCAACCCACCGAGTGCCTGAAAATCAACGGGTACCCGATAGAAATCGTGGAGTCCGACGATAACCGAATCCGCTCGGTGCGAATCGGTCAACGCCTGCATTCAGAAACGAAAACGAACTAGTCTTCTCAAAACGCAGCGTCCAGCGCCTCACTGAGTCTGCGAACACCAATGACATCGATTCCTTTGGGAGATTGCTTCGGCATGTTGCCCTTGGGGACTATCGCGCGTGTGAAGCCCTGCTTTGCAGCGGCGGTGATTCTTTCGGTGCCAAATCGAACCGGTCGAATTTCTCCGGCCAGGCCGATCTCCCCAAAACAAACCATGCGTTCGGGCGCCGCCCTGTCGCGGAAACTGGAGACAATCGCGAGCAATATCGGTAAATCAACGGCTGTTTCGCTGATTCGCAGCCCGCCAACGACGTTGACGAATACATCCTCATCGGTAACCGACAGAGAACCATGGCGCTGCAAAACAGCGAGCAATAACGCGAGACGGTTCTGATCCACACCCTGCGCAAGTCTTTTCGCGTAGTTGCTGTTGCCGTCAGCGACCAGCGCCTGAATCTCCACCAGCAGCGGTCGGCTGCCCTCCCACGCGACAGAAACAACGCTGCCGGGCTCATCGACAGAGTCGCGCGACAGAAAAATGGCGGACGGGTTACTGACTTCGAGAAAGCCCGTTTCCGTCATGGCGAATACGCCCATTTCTCCGCTGGCGCCGAAACGATTCTTCACGGAACGAATCATGGAGTAGCGACTCGCGGGATCACTCTCGAAATACAACACGGTATCGACCATGTGCTCGACCACACGTGGCCCCGCAATTGCGCCTTCTTTGGTCACATGTCCGATGACAAAAACGGCGACATCGTTTTGTTTCGCAAATTGCACAATTTTTCCTACGCCGTCTCGCAGTTGAGCTACGGACCCCGGCGCAGACGGTACATCGTCGCTGATCATCGTCTGCATCGAATCAATGACCAGAACCTGCGCCTTGCACCTGCGTGCCTCAGACAGGATATTTCCTATTGATGTATCGGCCAGCAGATTCATTGCCGACGCGTCCAGCCCGAGGCGCAAGGATCGCTGCCCGATTTGCCGCAGCGACTCCTCGCCGGTTGCGTAACAGACGGGTACGCTTTTCATGAGGTTCGCGGACACTTGCTGCAACAAGGTCGACTTGCCTACCCCTGGATCACCGCCGAGCAGAACAACAGCTCCAGGGACGAGGCCGCCGCCCAATACCCGGTCGAACTCGCCAAATCCGGTCACATGTCGATATTCGATGTCGTCCGGCAGTGCCTCAAGCGTCGTCGCGGAAGTACCGGCTACCGACCTTGGCGCAGAAAACGTCGTCTCTATCAGGGTATTCCAGACACCGCATTCCGCACACTGGCCTGCCCACTTGACGCTGTGAGCTCCACACTCGGAACAAAGATAGGCAATTTTGGCCTTAGCCACGATTTTCGGTCTTCCAAAATGCTGTATCTGGGACGGTTAGCGCGCAGGACTGACAAACCAATACCAGCATACAACTTATATCCGATTGTTTTATATATGATTTATTCGGTGTTACTGGATAAACCGGCAAGTATCACTTCGATTATTGTTAAATTCCTGGAAACCTGCGAAAGTCAATGATAGCACCGCTTCCAGAGTCCGTATTACATAAAAAGTGCCAACCCTATCTCATTAAGAATGTTCGCAGTTACTTATAATTTTCCCCCTAAAACAGGGACCTGACCGACTTTGGATAAAGAGAAGCAACAAAAACGCAACCGCGTCATTGCGCTCATTTTTGTGAGCGTGCTGCTGTTGGTGGTGTATGGACCGCTGGCACAATGGTTCGTTGCTGCCGATCGTGTCCTCTACGATCAACTTAGTGGTGGTATGCCGAACAAGTCGCTCGAGAACGCATATATCGCAAGCATAGAGACGAACCGAACCAAGCCTGGAGAGGTCCTCGACAAGTACAGACAAGTGATTCAGGTTTTGCAGGATTCCGGGGTACGCCGAATCATCTTATCGAATCCACCCGAAATTCCGGCATCCGACGAGTTGCCAGCATGGGCGGCATCGCTCACCTCTCGAAGCCAGGTCTTTGTCCCAACCCAACATCGATTCGCCAACGTCGCAACCCGTAGCGGCTTCGTGACAATAAGATCGGATAATGACAACGTGCTACGACAATCAGCATTGTGGCAACTCGAGAGCGGCGTCATGTCTCCGTCCTTGCCGCTAGCCATCGACTTCGCGTCGTCAGAACCCAACGCCGGCAGCCTGATCTCCGGAGCCGATGATGTAATTTTCTTTTCCAGCTACGTCGAACTGCCGCGAATTGATGTCGGCAGTCTATTAATGGCCGAAGCAACGGCGTCCCTCAAAGGCGCAACCGTCTTCGTAGACACGGATCAACCATTTGTTGACGCGGCAGCCATGTTGCCGTCGGGACAGTTGGTAACGGTATCCGAGATAACCGCATCATTGCTCGCCGATGTCGAGAACAATCGAACGATCAGTAGTCCTGCGACCATCAAGGCAATGGAATACCTGATTCCCGCGATGCTGGCCATAGTAGCTGTCTTGTTCTTGCCTGACAGAAACCGTCGAGATATTTCGGTGGTCACGATTACCGTTATCGCGATACTCCTGCTGGTTGAGGCCGGATTGCTCTTCGGATTTCATCTCCGATTTGACCTGGGCCGACCTATTCTGATTTTCGTCGGCGTGGCTATACTCAGTGCTTGGCTAGTCGTCGATGTAAAAAAGGTATCCGGCGACGCCCTCAAGAAAGGCACGGACTTTCTGGCCGCCGGTCGACTCGAACCGGCGTTCGCTGAATTTCGTCGCTGCAACCCGTCCGAAACGGTCGCTGCATTCATGTACAAATTATCGCTGGCGTTTGAAGGTCAGGCCAAACCTGAGCGCGCCGAGGCAGTGCTGGAGTGGATGAAACGCACTCAAGGCATTCACGCCGCGAGCAGTCCTGACACAAAAAAGACCGGCGGCGCGCCAGAGCGCCTTGGACGCTACGTTATAGAACGCCGAATCGGACGTGGCGCAATGGGTTCTGTATATCTGGCGAGGGACCCAAGAATCAATCGCGCGGTCGCTGTAAAGGCCATTCCGATCGAAAAAGAGTTTGAGGACGAAGAGCTCAAAGAGGCGCGGCTCCGATTCTATCGCGAGGCAGAGTCTGCCGGTCGACTGGCGCATCCCAATATCGTTACCGTCTTCGATGCTGGCGAGGACAAGGGCCTTGCCTATATCGCGATGGAGTACGTACCGGGAATACCGCTGCGAAACTTCACTGACCCAAAGAAATTACTTGCACCCAGACGAGCGCTGGAGCTCGCCGCAGCCACAGCCGAGGGGCTGGACTACGCTCACAACCAGGGCGTTATCCACCGCGACATCAAGCCGGCGAACCTGCTTTACAACCCCAAAGACAGCACGGTCAAGATCAGTGACTTTGGTGTCGCCCGCATGACCGACAACAATAAGACCAAGACCGGGATCGTGCTGGGCACACCCATGTACATGTCGCCGGAGCAATTGGGCGCAGAGGACCTCACAGGGCTCTCGGACTTGTTTTCACTTGGTGTTACTCTGTATGAGCTCCTGGTGGGTGAGGTGCCTTTCAAAGCAACGAACATTGCGGTATTGATGACGAAAATAACGACCGAGAATCCAGCGCCGGTTTCCAGCCGTCGGGCGGGCATTGCTCCGAGCGTTGATGCAGTTCTTATGAAGGCGTTAGCCAAACGGCCACAAGACCGTTTTTCCTGCGGCGCAGAAATGGCTATTGCGCTGAGGAATTGCGCGCGAGTTACATGAAGACTACTTGAGCGAGAAAAACAGAAAAAATGACATTGCGCGGAAAAATTGACCTAGCCGAAATTACTGACACCGGGCGTGTCCGTGAGCACAACGAGGACGCCATTGGCTCACTCGGTGACATTGGACTGATGGTTCTGGCAGACGGTATGGGCGGCTATAATGCCGGCGAGGTTGCCAGCGGCATTGCTGTTCAGATTGTTACTGAGCTGGCGGCTGAGGGTGCCACTCGTGAGGAACGGCATGGCATCGATCCACATAGCGGCATGATGCGACAGTCCATTGTATTGCGCGACGCCATCTATCGGGCTAACAAGATTATTTATCAAACCGCGCAGAGTCAGACGCATTGCGAAGGTATGGGCACGACCATCGTAGCCTGTATGTTTTACGATAATAAGATCTCTGTTGCCCACGTCGGGGATTCCCGAGCGTACCGGTTGCGCGGTGACCAACTCGAACAAATAACCCTCGACCACTCGCTTCTGCAAGAACTGGTTGATCGCGGTTTCTACTCCGCCGAAGAAGCCCAGCGCTCGACAAATCGTAACTATGTGACGCGCGCTCTGGGCGTTGAGCCTACGGTCGAGGTGGAGGTTCATGAGTATGAGGTGCTGCCGGGCGATATCTATTTATTGTGTTCCGACGGACTCTGCGACATGGTCGAGGATGACGATAATCACTTAACTATCAGTACTTTTAATGATAGTCTTGACGTCGTTGGTCAACAGCTGGTGGACCTAGCCAATGACCACGGTGGGCGTGACAATGTGTCGGTAATGCTTGCACAGGTTAAGGAAGCCTTCCCGGCAAAAAGGGGCCTGTTAGCAAAGATTGCCGGCTTATTTCGTTCCTAGGTAGTGAGCTAGGACGGCAAAGAATCAAGAGCGAGAAATCATGGCAAGGTTAATTCTGAGTCTGGACAATCAGGTTCTGGCTGAATACAACATGACCAAAGAGCGGTATACCGTTGGTCGTCTGCCGGACAACGATG
This sequence comes from Woeseiaceae bacterium, assembly GCA_022866645.1. Lineage (GTDB taxonomy): Bacteria > Pseudomonadota > Gammaproteobacteria > Steroidobacterales > Woeseiaceae > UBA1847. The sequence continues at coordinate 16,788 of JALHUQ010000343.1, forward strand.
TTCGCATCGACAATCCAGCAGTCAGTGGACATCATTCACTGATTATCAATATTCTCAATGATTCCTTTCTTGAGGACCTCAACAGCACCAATGGCACTTACGTCAATGGCAAGCTGATCAAGAAGCACGCATTGCAGCATGGTGACGTCATTACGATTGGCCACCATCAGCTGCGCTTCTCGGATGAACAAACGAACGATACCGAGCAGGACGAATTCGAGAAGACCATGGTCATTCCGAGCGGTCAGCAGAATGCTCAAACTCTCGCCAAAGCTGAGGCCGCCGCAGAAAAAGCGGCCGCAAGGGCTGCGGAAGAAGCACGCACCGGCGACCGCTCAGACGCCGCAGCTGGGGTCAAGCTTGACCCTGAGGAAGCCGCCGCGCTGCAAGAGAAACCCAAGAGCGTGTCGATGGGTGAAAAAGTTTCACATACGAGCACCTCTTGGGGCATTGATAAGTCAAACGCACCGAACGCATTGCCTCTCGCGAAGCTACAGGTACTGAGTGGAGCGTTCGCAGGCCGGGAACTGGAATTGACCAAAGCCTTGACAACGCTGGGACGACCGGGCGTTCAGGTTGCTGCTATTACCCGACGCGCCGAGGGCTATTACATCGTGCATGTTGAGTCTGGCACAGAGGGCGATTACCCATTGGTTAATGGGCAACCTACCGGTGCACAAGCTCGAAAGCTGCAAGACAACGATGTCGTGCAACTGGCGGGCGTGAAAATGGGGTTTTTCATGGCATAGTCGAGCGCTAGTCGACTATTTCACTCGCTTCGCGGTTATATTTTAACGCGCCGAGCCGGATCAGCATCCGCGCTCCGAAACTCACGGATACCGCTCGTCGGGGTAATCGCCGTAATTGTCAGGTACCCAGTTTTCGAACTTGGTGTATCGCCCGACAAAGGTCAGCGGGAAATCGCCAATAGGTCCATTACGTTGCTTGGCAATCGCGATATCGGCGACACCTTTCCGCGGCGTGTCTTTGTTATAGACTTCTTCGCGGTAGATAAAGAGGATGAGATCGGCGTCCTGCTCGATGGCGCCTGACTCGCGCAAGTCCGACATGACCGGCCGTTTGTCGGTGCGTTGTTCAACACTTCGATTAAGCTGCGATAAAGCGATGACCGGGCACTCCATTTCCTTCGCCAAAGCCTTCAGTCCACGCGAGATTTCTGATATCTCGGTCGCACGATTTTCCTTGTTGCCCTGAACCTGCATAAGCTGCAGGTAGTCGACAACGATCAGGCCCAGGCCATGCTCCCGCTGCAATCGCCTCGCCCGAGCACGAATTTCGCCGGGCGAAAGACTCGGGGTGTCATCAATAAATATTGGTGCCTCTGACATGAGCTGCACTGCGGTATTGATTCGCGACCAGTCTTCGTCCGGGAAATTTCC
>JALHUQ010000344.1 GCA_022866645.1 Woeseiaceae bacterium
AATGGTCAGATTCGGCACAAAGTGATTGTCCATGACATCGAAATGCACGATGTCGGCACCCGCGTCGAGCACAGCTTTGACGTCCTCACCCAGGCGAGCGAAATCAGCAGAAAGTATTGAGGGCGCTATGAATGGTGTCACTGTCATTCCTTCGGTTTCGGCAACTGTACAACAGGGTCCGCCGGATCAACACCTCATCGTATCGATCGGCGAGCTTTGAGCATTTCGTAGGCACTACGAACTTCTCGTGTACGGCGCTCCGCCTCTGCAATCACCTCAGGACCGGGATTAGTTCCGGATATTTTGTCAGGGTGGCTGATATTCATAAGCCGGCGGTAGGCCTTTTTCACTTCGTCATTACTGGCCTCGGGTGACACGCCCAGAGCCTCATACGCGTGCCGAACACGAGTGGCATCCGCGTCACCGGCCGGCGATCGCTTGAAACCCTTTTGCGCCCGAATCATGGCCTCTAGCTGGGCAAACTCCACACGCCCGATCTCAAGCTCGGTGCAGATTTTCCAAATCAGTGCCCGCTCCTCTTTCTTCAGGCTCTGCTTCGCCAGAACAACTTCCAGTAGCAGGCGAACGAACATGAGGCGATCCGATGCACTACGAGCACTGACACGCCGCAGCTCGCGCATACGTTGAATAACCGGAAATCCCGGCTCCTTGCCATCGTCAAACCACCCGATGGCGCGCCTCACCTCCGCAGGATTCAGGCTAAGTCGGTGCATAACCATTCGTGCCGAGCGAATTTCATCCTCGCTGACCCGGCCGTCTATTTTCGCAAGATGCCCCATGGTTTGAAAAAGAGCCATCACGAAGCCTTCCGACACACGCGAAATGCTCGCACCCTGTTTTTCAAACTTCCGGTAGCGATCGGCAAATCCGCGGTCAAACTGGTGACCGAGAACGAATCCGGCCATTGCAGCCCATGGGTTGCGTGTTGCGAGCCCGATCAAGGTGCCGATAATTTTGCCCCAGTACAATCCAGATTCCCGCCGTTGGGCGATAAGAAGAACTGCAATCCTAACGTTTGTCCGCGAGCATTCCCATTGTCGAGGCTTGCCTGTCCCGGTCGGAACGGCGATCATCGCTGCATGAGCACTAGTGACGTCCTGTTCGAAACATCGATACCGAATTTGCCGATGATCGCGCGTGGCAAAGTCCGCGACATTTACGGCGTCGATGACAAGCACCTGTTGATTGTGACCACGGACCGCTTGTCGGCTTATGACGTGGTAATGCCAAACCCTATCCCGGGCAAGGGCGAGGTCCTGACCAAAATCTCATTATTCTGGTTTCGAATGATGGCAGATATTATCGACAACCAATTGACCGCTCTAAACGTTGATGACGTCGTCGATGACAAGGCGCTTTGCGACCGGCTCCGAAATCAGTCGCTGGTTGTGAAGCGACTCAAGCCATTGCCGATCGAGGCGGTCGTTCGCGGCTACCTGATCGGATCCGGATGGCGGGATTATCTCGAAACCGGGCAGGTCTGTGGCATCGATCTGCCGAAAGGCATGCAGCAAGCGCAGAAGCTGCCGCGAACTTTGTTCACGCCGGCCAGCAAAGCCGAAGCGGGCGATCACGATGAAAACATCAGCTTTGAACAGGTCGTCAAACTAATCGGCGCAGACCTGGCGACAAGAGTTCGTGATGTCTCAATTCAAATCTATGAAAGAGCCGCCGCGTATGCCCTCGAACGCGGAATCATTATTGCCGACACGAAGTTCGAATTTGGCCTCGACGACGCAGGCCGGCTGCACATTATCGACGAGGTGCTGACTCCTGATTCTTCGCGATTTTGGCCAGTGAATGAATACAAGGTCGGCACCAGCCCACCAAGCTTCGATAAGCAATTCGTGCGCGACTACCTCGACACACTCGAGTGGGACAAGACTGCGCCGGGGCCAGTCTTGCCCGCCTTCGTCCTGGAGCAGACTGCCAGCAAGTACTCTGAAGCCCTCAAGCGAATGACCCAGCAACCTTAATATGATCAATAAACTCGGCATCTGGATAAATGAGTTGATCTGGGGCGACATGCTGCGCCCTTACGGCTGGCCCGGCCGGGTGATAACAGGTCTCCTGCGTAACGGCTACGCTGTCCTGCGCGATATCACCTCCGGGCAACTCACCTTGCGGGCGATGAGTCTCGTCTACACGACGTTGTTGTCTGTTGTGCCGTTGATTGCATTTAGTTTTTCAGTCCTGAAGGGCCTCGGCGCCCACAAGCAACTTGAAAGCTACCTGTACACGATTCTGGAACCTCTGGGCGATAAAGGCGCCGAGATCACCGACAACGTGATGCGCATCGTGCACGGCGTCAATGGCAGTGTCCTCGGCGGTATCGGTCTGGGGTTCTTCATTTTTACCGCTGTAAGCATGGTGCAGAAGATTGAGGGGTCCTTTAACTACGTCTGGTATGTAACGAAACCGCGCAGCTTCGCAAAACGCTTTACGGAGTACACGCTCGGATTATTGGTCGGACCTGTCGTCATTTCCGTCGCGCTGGGTGCCATCGTGTCAGTCGGCAATGAGTCCGTCGTGCTCTGGCTTTCGCAGAATTCGATATTCGGCCCGATATTTTCCGCCACCAGTAAACTGACACCCTACCTGCTCGTGACCGGCATATTTACCTTTCTCTACTGGTACATGCCAAACACGAAAGTAAACTTTCGCTCCGCACTGGTTGGCGGTCTGGCGGGCGGCATCATGTGGGCAACCCTCGGAATGGTATTTGCCGCTTTCATTGCGAACTCGGCGCGGACGCAGGCGATTTATGCCAGCTTCGCAATCGCGATCACGACCTTGATATGGCTGTACCTTAATTGGCTGATATTGCTCATCGGCTCGCAGATTGCATTCTACTTTCAAAACTCCGCGTATCTTCGGCTCGGACGCCGTGAACCACGGCTATCAAATGCCATGCGCGAACGAGTCGCGCTCAACATTATGTTTCTGGTCGGCAAGGAATTTCGCAACCCGGTCTTGGGTGTCAATCTGGACAGCCTGAGTCGCACGCTACGAATTCCGTCGATAACGCTGGCACCCATTGCAGCGGGACTTGAGTCCAACGGGCTTTTGACGAGCAATGAAGAAGAAGAGCTGTTACCCGGGCGCGAAATGTCGCGAATGCCACTCAGCGATATTCTGGCCGTGGTTCGGCGCGACGGCGAAACCGGATCGCATCGGAACCCCATGTGGGACGATCCTATCGAAGGCCTCTGCAACGCTCTCGACGAAGCGGTCGCAGCAACCGTCGCCAAATTGACGCTGGCCGACCTACTCGATCAATCTGAAGCCTAAGCATCGGATCGTCGCGCTGCCTCAGGGACTGGTATACGATCAAACGAACGCTAAAACAACGCACCATTACAACTAGGCGCCCGCGATTGTCATTTCCTCAACCAGCAGCGAACCACACCGCATACCCCCACGCAGGTCCTGATCATTGCCGATAGCTACGATGCGTTGATATAGGTCGCGTAAGTTGCCGGCGATAGTGACTTCGTGCACAGCGAACTGGATCTCACCGTTCTCCACCCAATGACCCACGACGCCGCGTGAGTAATCACCAGTCACCGTATTGACACCCTGCCCAATCAGTTCTTCAACAATCAAGCCGGTTCCCATGTCCGCAATCAGTTGCTTCAGATTGGTGTCACTGCCAGGAATCAGCAGGTTTTGTGCGCCACCCGCATTAGCCGTTGTCTCAAGACCGAGCCTGCGAGCTGAGTAGCTGCTCAGTACGTAACTTCGCAGTTCGCCGTCGGTAACGATATCGCGGTCATACGTCGCAACGCCTTCGCTGTCATACCATCGGCTCGCGGTTGCTCGTGGAATATGGGGTCGCTCCTGAATCTGCACAAACTTCGGAAATATCTTCTCACCGACCGCGTCAAGCAGGAATGACGAACGTCGATATTGGGCACCACCTGCGATCGCGCCAATCGCGTGCCCGATAAATCCACGAGCGAGCTCCGGAATAAACAGTACCGGCGCCGTTGTCGTTTTGATTTTTCTCGCTCCGAGTCGATTGACGGTTTTCTCGGCAGCCAATACCCCGACGGCTGCCGCGTCCTGAAGCTCGCCCGGTACTCGCGATGAGGTGTAGTGGTAATCGCGTTGCATCGCGCCGTCTTCTTCAGCCAATACGGCGCACGCGATGCTGTGGCTGGTTTTGGAATAGCTGCCGATAAAGCCGTGGGTATTCCCATAAGCGCGCGTACCGCGGTTGGTACCGACCGTCGCCCCTTCCGAATTGCTGATGCGTTTGTCGGTAGCCAGCGCCGCGTTCTCACATTCTATCGCGAGCGCGATCGCCAGATTGGCATCGATCTCCCACGGGTGATCAAGCTCGAGGTCTTTGATCTCTGTCGCCATCCGTCCCGCATCCGCGAGTCCAGAGTGCGCGTCCTCGGCAGTCAGCATGGCGAAAGAACAGGCCTTGGCCACCGCCTCCCGAATCGCCGCTGACGACATATCGGACGTGCTGGCATTGCCCTTACGCGAATTCTTGTAAACCGTAATACCCATACCACGATCGTTGGTGAACTCCAGATTCTCGACATCGCCAAGCCTGGCCGTCGCGGATAGACCCATATCCTGGCTCGCTGCGACTTCAGCCTGATCGACGCCTAGCGACCGCGCCTCATCGAGGGCCAGAGAGACAATTTTCTCCAGCTCTTCGCTGCCCATCGATACTCGTTTCGCTATTTCCGCCATGTTGGAGCTTCCTTACGCGTGTTAAACTCCGGCCGCTGATCGGTGGAGTGACCGCGTGGAGTACTGTAACCAGTGACTGAATTAAAGCCCAGCAAAAGCGCAAGAAAACGTGGCTATCTGGCGCTGCAGAAATTGGGCGAGGAATTGATCACGCTCAGGCAGTCGGAACTGGCTAGCCTGCCTCTGGATGAATCATTGCTGGAAGCCATCACGGAAGCACAACAAATCAAAGCGCACGGCGCATTGCGTCGCCAAAAACAATACATCGGCAAACTGATGCGCCACATCGATCCGGAACCGCTCCTGATCGAAATTGCAAAGCTGCGCCGTTAGCCGGATTAGGGTGTTAGAATTTCACGATGAGTACTGATGTCGGCATTATCATGGGTTCCCGTTCGGACTGGGAAACGATGCAAAACGCGGCCGCGACACTGGACGCACTTGGCGTGAGCTACGAGGTGCGAGTCGTATCAGCGCATCGCACACCCGACTTGCTATTTGAGTATGCCGGCAGCGCGGTGGAACGCGGCCTGAAAGTGATTATTGCCGGCGCGGGCGGTGCCGCACATCTACCCGGAATGGCCGCAGCCAAGACGCGTTTGCCGGTGCTCGGGGTGCCCGTACGATCCAAGGCACTCAGTGGCATGGATTCACTCCTGTCGATTGCGCAGATGCCCGCGGGAGTCCCCGTCGCTTGCATGGCGATAGGCCCTGCCGGTGCTGTCAACGCGGCTCTGATGGCCGCTGCGATCCTCGCAATCAGTGACGCGACAATTGCTGCAGCGCTTGATGCATTCCGCAAAAACCAGACTGAAAAAGTTCTGGGCGACAGCGACCCGACCAGGTAAAGCCATGCGTATCGGTATTATCGGTGCCGGGCAACTCGGCCAGATGCTCGGTTTCGCAGCCCGTAACCTGAACGCCGAATGTCGTTACCTTGATCCGTCAGAAAATCCGCCCGCCGCAGTTTGTGGCAAGGTCATTCAAAGCGGCTTTGACGACGCCGTCGCGCTCGTCGCACTCGCGGATACCTGCGATGTCATTACCTACGAATTTGAAAATGTTCCTGTCTCTGCGCTGCAACATATCGATGGAATTGTTCCGGTTTATCCTCCGGCTGCTGCGCTGAGACATTCCCAGGATCGGCTGGCCGAAAAAACTCTGTTTGATACTCTCAAGATTCCACTGCCCGGTTATCACACTGTCGACACACGCAAGGACCTCGATGATGCCGCGGAAAATCTCGGCTTGCCGATGGTGATCAAAACACGCCGAATGGGGTACGACGGCAAAGGACAATTCGTTGTCAGAAAGCCCGCCGAGCTCGAAGCAGCCTGGCTTGCGCTCGGCGGTGAGTCTCTCATCGCGGAGCAATGGGTCGAGTTTGACTATGAGGTTTCCTGCATCGGTGTGCGCAACGTTAGCGGAGACATCGCAATTTATCCTCTTAGTCAGAATGTTCATGTCGACGGCATATTGCGTCACTCCCGATCGCCGGTCGAAGCGCCGGAACTAGGCGCAAAGGCCTCCGATTACATGCATCGCCTGCTGGATCATCTCGACTACGTCGGCGTGCTCGCTCTGGAGCTGTTCGTCATCGGTGACGAATTGCGCGCCAACGAATTTGCACCGCGAGTGCATAACTCCGGCCATTGGACTATCGAGGGATCGGAGACCAGTCAGTTTGAGAACCACTTGCGAGCCATCCTGGATATGCCGTTGGGATCGACTGCGAGCAAGGGCCACGCTGGCATGGTCAACCTGATCGGCGAAATTTCGGATGCGACCCGTGCGTTAGGCATCGGTGCATTCCACGACTATGGCAAGGCACCGCGCCCGGGCCGAAAACTCGGCCATATCACTGTCGTCGCGGATACAGCGGGAGCGCGCGATGCACTTGTCAAGATTATTGACAAAACTGTGACCTGATTCCGCCGACCCGGATGAACCACAGCGTAGCCTGAAGGGTAGAAAAGCAGGTAAACTCCCGACAATAATGTCTTACCTAGATCACTTCAAACTATCGGAGCAGCCATTTCGGCTGACGCCCGACCCCGAGTTCCTTTATTGGAGCAAGCAGCACGCGCGTGCGAAAGCCTACATGGAATCAACCATCTGGCTGGCTGACGGCTTCGTCGTCATCACGGGCGAGGTCGGCTCCGGCAAAACGACTCTGTTGCAGTCTTTCTTGTCGGAACTTGATAACGACGTGGTTTATGCCGTCGTGTCGCAGACGCAGTTGACGCCGACGCAGTTCCTGCAGGCGGTGTTAACAGAATTCGGTTTCAAGCCCTTCGACAAGCGCAAAGTCGAGTTGCTGGACATGCTCAACATGTTCCTGATCGAACAATATTCGAGTGGTAAGAAAGTCGTGCTGATTATCGACGAGGCACAAAACCTGTCGACGAAAGTGCTCGAAGAGGTGCGCATGATTTCCGGTATTGAGACGCACAAAGAAAAAGTGCTGCGAATCATCCTGGCCGGTCAACCGGAGCTCAGGGAGACCCTCGATTCGCCCGGCATGAAGCAGCTGGTGCAGCGTGTACGTCTGCGCTTCCACATCGGTCCGCTGGATCGAAGTGAAATGCGCGAGTACATCGAGCGGCGACTTGCTGTTGGCGGCCACAAAGACCCCGGCCTGTTCGCCGACGACAGCTTTGACGTCATATACCGATTCTCGGGCGGTGTGCCACGACTTATCAACACTTTGTGCGACACCGCGTTGTTATGCGCATTTGCCGATGAAAAACACACTATCGAAGCTCTTGATGTTATCTCCGCAGCTCAGGAGCTCAACTGGCAGGAACACGAGAGCAACACCGGTGCATACGACCAGCTGCGGCAAATCGAAATGGATCGTAAGGTCGGCACCGAATCTCACGTAACTCAAATCGAGTTACGGACGGACGACGAGCTGGTCGAGATCCTGACTTTTCCACTCGGCCGCGTCATCGTTGGCCGTTCGCCCGATAACGAAATCTATATCAAGAGCAAATTTGTCAGCCGCCACCACGCCCAGTTCATCAGCGATGAGAGCGGCTGCGTTATTGAAGACCTGAATAGCACGAACGGTGTTTTTCTGGGCGAGAAACAAGTGAAAAAGTACCGTCTTCGCGATGGTGACAAAATCTCGCTTGGCGTGTATGAACTCATCTACCACGACCTCCGAATCAAGAGAGGGTTCGACGGTGGCGATACGATTACTGAGGAAACGGACGACGGCGATTCAGGCAATCAGGACTCCGCTGTAAACCAGAAATAGGTGTTACCAGTCCTGCCGTTGCCCGGCGCGGCGATCGGTGACGCGGTAGTCACGACGCTTCAATAGAACAACCAATCCAGCGACAAGACAAACCAGCCCGACGACGAAGCAAATCGTCGGCCAATGCCAGTGATTGACGTACATGGATGCGCCCAGACATAGCGCTCCTGTCGACAGATAGAAGTAGGGCAAGCCTTCGTAAATTGGTTTTGAGACCCACATGATGACGCAGAAATCCTTCCCGGGAGCGATTCATTCTCCATAGCGGGGCGCCATTGTCCAGTGGATATCGGGCTTTCTTTCAGGATTTCTTGCCGCTGAACAGACCGAGAATTCTCGAAAGTATCGAATCTGAGAGGCCATCGACCGAGAGATCGGGCTCGAGATCGCGCTGCTCGCCACGTAATCCCTGCACGAATTGCTGGGAAACGGCGTCCATGTCCTGCTCTGTTATTGTATTTTCGAATGCCATCGTTGTCTGCCTCCTTGAGATAACGCAAAGGTAGCTCAGCACTATGTTGAATGAAGTGAGCTATCTCACATTGCGCATTGTGAAATGCACAAAAATCGACTTATGTAAAAGAATTAACGCTCAGCCCGTACCGCCAACGGTAATCTCATCGATCTTCAGTGTTGGCTGTCCGACGCCCACGGGCACGGACTGACCCTCCTTGCCACAAGTGCCAACTCCGGAGTCGAGTTGCAGATCATTGCCGACCATGGAAATTTTGTTGAGGGCTTCGGGCCCGTCGCCGATCAGCATTGCGCCCTTGATCGGTGTCGTCACTTTGCCTTTTTCGATCAGGTAGGCCTCACTGGCCGAAAATACGAATTTTCCGGACGTGATGTCGACTTGGCCGCCGCCGAAGTTCGGCGCGTAAATTCCTTTCTTCACGGAGGCAATAATTTCTTCCGGATCGTGCGGACCTGCCAGCATGTAGGTGTTAGTCATACGTGGCATGGGAATGTGCGCGAACGATTCGCGCCGTCCATTACCGGTCGACTCAACGCCCATCAGGCGAGCATTGAGTTTGTCCTGCATGTAACCCTTCAAGACGCCACCCTCAACCAGCACCGTGTATTGGCCGGGGGTCCCCTCATCGTCGACAGAAAGTGATCCGCGCCGATCGGGGATTGTGCCGTCGTCGACGATTGTGCACAAAGACGACGCGACTTTTTTTCCGAGTTTGCCGCTGAATGCTGAGGTTCCCTTGCGATTAAAGTCGCCTTCCAGACCGTGGCCGACGGCCTCATGGAGCAGAATTCCGGGCCAGCCCGGCCCGAGGACGATCGGCATAGTACCTGCCGGGGCAGACACCGCTTCCAATTGCACAATGGCCTGACGCACCGCTTCGCGTGCGAATTCCAGCGGAATATCGCCATCCAGAAAATAGTTGAGGCTGGTTCGTGCGCCACCGCCCGCATATCCCTGCTCGCGGCGCCCATCCTGCTCCAGAATAACGCTGACATTCAGTCGAATAAGGGGGCGCACATCCGCCGCCATCGTGCCGTCGGAAGCAACCACCAGAATCAGATCCTGGCTGCTCGCGAGATTGATCATGACTTGTTCTACGCGCTTATCGATAGCGCGCGTGGCCGCGTCAATTTCGCTGAGCAATGTGGTCTTTTGGCTATCGCTGATACTCGTCGTCGGGTCTTCGGACGGATACAGGGGCGTAACCTTGGTGCGACTCCAGGCTTGAACGCGCTTATCCTGACCTTGACGTGCGATCGCTCGTGCGGCACCCGCTGCCTGCAACAGAGCCGGCATCATCAACTCGTCTGAATAGGCGAAGCCTGTCTTTTCACCACTGGTCGCGCGCACGCCGACACCTTGATCAAGGCTGAAGCTGCCTTCGCGGATGATGCCGTCCTCGAGAGACCAGCTCTCGTGACGACTGACCTCAAAATAGAGGTCCGCATAGTCCACGCCACCCCGCATCATACTGCCCAGGGTTTTGCTGAGGCTGCTCTCGTCGAGACCTGCAGGCTCGAGCATTCGGGACATCATTGAGTCGATTGAGTTAATTGTGTTTTCCAAGTTTGATTCCGGTAGTGATTACAGACGCCGATTCGCGAGCGCCGGAAACTCGCTGCGTAACTTCGTCGGGAGGTCGGGATCGATGTCCGCGGCCACGTGACAATCTCCATCAGCCGCTTCGGCCAGGATGCGACCCCAGGGATCAATGATGAGTGAGTGGCCATACGTTAAGCGACCATCTGCGTGTTGGCCATATTGCCCCGGCGCGACCACATACGCCAGATTTTCAATTGCGCGAGCACGAAGCAGCGTGTGCCAATGCGCCTCCCCTGTCGTCGCCGTGAACGCGGCCGGCACTGTAAACATCGTCGCGCCAGCATCCACCAGTTGTCGAAACAGCTCCGGGAAACGCAGGTCGTAGCAAATCGTCAGGCCGACGCGCCCGCAAGGTGTGTCCACTGTGACGACATCGTGGCCCGGAAACATTGATCGTGATTCGCGATACGACTCCTTGCTCTCGACCAGATCCACGTCAAACAGGTGAATCTTGCGATAAATCGCCTGCACACTGCCCTGGTCATCGTACACGGGACAAGCGCCGTACACCCGCCCCGCAGCAATCTCTGGTGAAACCAGCGGCATGCTGCCGCCGACGATCCAGAGACCCAGGTGTTTCGCTATCTTTGACAGGAAATCGTGTATGGGGCCAGCTCCGGGCTCCTCAGCGACGTCAGCCTTATCCCGCCCGTGCTTTCCCATGAGCGCGAAGTTTTCGGGCAGGACGGCCATTGTGCAAGCATCGTCGGCGGCATCGGCCAATAGCTTGCTCGCCAGTTGCAAGTTGGCGGCGACGTCTGCGCCGCTGTTCATTTGAATTGCTGCTACACGCATCGCTTCCCTTACTGTCCGTTCGCCAGGCAACCCGCCGCATTGCCGCTTGCAACCAACGCCTCCGAAGTCGTCGATTCAACACTGGGCTCATCCCACGATCCGCTGATTGCGTAATAAACCTGCCCTACTTCCTGCAGCGGCTTCTTGAAGATCTGCGAGAAAATCAACAAGGCGGCGGCGACCTGCGGACCGGCGATCACAGCGCCGACGATCGGCAGTGTATTGCCGAGGTTGGCCGAAACGATCGCTGTTTGATCGTAAGTGCGATTCGCCAGATCGGCTGCGCCGACGATACCGATATCCGCCGCCGGTCCTTCCAGCGATAAATCACAAGTCAAGGTATTGCCATCATCAATCTTGAACGTGCCTGTAATTGAGTCGAATCCGAAACCCTTGTTGAAAACATCGCGAAAATCGAGTGACAGCCGCCGCGGCAGAGCCACGATACTCATGAGCCCGAATATTCGACCGGCGCCCGGCTCGACTTCCTGCAACTGACCATTGCCAAAACGGATTCGCACTTCGCCATCCAGCACATCGAAAAAATCGGCCCGCGGACTTCCCGACCAGTCGAGGTCGAAAAGCATGCTCATGTCTTCGCTGACGATCCCGGGCTGATAATTCAAGCGCGCCATCGTTTGTTCGACGTCCGTACTGGTCAGCGTTGCCGTGACGAAACTGTGGCTGCCCAGCGGATCGTTCTCATCTGCAATCCAGCGGCCGGTACCGCTTATCTCATAGGATTCGTCTTTGCTGGAGATACTGACCGCTTCCAGGCCGTACTCGGTCTTTTCGAGCGTCGCCTCTACGGCACCCAGGTAGCGGTCACCGAAAGCGAATTCAGTGGCCTTCAGCCGCATTGCGGGCAAGGTCCTCGGATCCAGCCTTAACTCAAACTGCTCGTCAGTCTCATCGCCGGGCAGGCGAAGCTTCTCCATGTCCAGCGTCATGCTGCGGTCGCCGCGAAAGTCGTAGGGCACAATGACCGAACCAACGACGTCCTCACCCTCAAATTGCACCAGCCAGTCGAGCGCGCTTCGATCCAGTCGCACTCGGTGTGCTTTGAGATGCTGTCCGACGACATACAAATCTTCAACCTGTAAATCGATCGATCGAATCCGCTCGGCAATGCCGGTCTTCTCGTCACCGCCGCGGGACAGGCTCAGCCAGTCCTGCAACCGCACCACACCGGTGGAACCCCGAATGTGGAGGCCTCGAGTGTCCGCCAATTCGGTGACCAAGCCGCCCAGCGCGACAACGCCGCGGTCGAAGTCCCAGCTGTCCTTAGGACGATTGAACGACGCCTGCCAGGCCAACAAGCCCTCAGCCTGTCCTACAGTTTCAATTGACTCGCCACCCGGCATGAACCGAATGTCGGCGTTGACTCGCAGGCCGGTATCCGCCGCCTTGCCCAAAGGCTCCGGCAGATCAAATTCGAGACCAGCAAGATCGGTGTCGATCTGGATGGTCAGCGGGGACGGTAACTCTGCTTTGCCGCTCGGAAACTGAATGCGTGCCTGATACGCCGTTGCGCCACCGACAATCCCCTGCAGCGGAACACCAAGATCATTAACGATTCCATCCGCTGTGGCCGTCCCCAGTGCTGTCGCAATCACGCTGAATTGCGGATCCTCAGAACGAGCCAGAGCAATACTAACCTCCTCGCCCAGAAAACGGCCGCCCAGCCCTTCGCTGGAAACCAGTTCCCGTTCGATGGTGACCTCACCGATCAACTCGCTAATGAGCGGCTTGAATCCTGCAATGGCCAAGGTGCCATTATTGCTTCGAACGCGTGCCACAAACTCGAATTCCTGAACCCGCTCCTTCTTTAGCGGCACCGTCAACTCAAGTGTAAAAGACGCATCGCCGGATACTGAAACACGGTCGAGCTGCCCGCCGAAAACATTCGCGATCGGACTTCGAATCGAGAACTCCCGAATCGCGCCGAGAGTGCTCGCCGCGTAGGAATTTATCGTCAACACGGGATCGCGCAGGTCGGGAATATTGACGTTCGCGTCGACCAGCGGAATTCCGGCGCTTACGGAGCGATTTTGCGTCGTGTATAGCCTGGCGTTGTCGAGTATGACTTCCATGTCCGATTGTTCTGTCGCCGGCCACTCATCGTGATACTTGAACGTCATGTTGCGCACGGAGGCCTGCATCAAAAATCGCCCCTCGCCACCGTCGAAGGGAAACTTGTCTAAAGGCCCGTTGAGAGTGGTCGTTCCGCGAGTGATAGCGCCGCTGACCAACGCCATTTGGAACCACTGATACAATTTTGGCTTCAAGACCTTTTCCGGAATGTAGCGTTTCGCCGCGGCGATATCGGAAATGCTCCAGCTACTGGCAAGATCAATTTCGGGCGATTTGCCGTCCTTGTTCAGAATCAGCTGGACGTTGCTCTGGCTATGAAAATACTCGTTCGACACGGCAATACTGTCGGAAAGAATTGTTGTTTGGTTATTGCTGTTACGCCAAATGACTGTCCCTTCGGCGTCGCTGATCGCGACAGCCTCAGAGAGATATTCGGGCGCGAATACCTCGAGATCTTTGGAATTGATCTCCAGGCGACCGCCGCCACGATTGGCACGTAACAGCCCGGAGAACCCGCGTACGCCGGGTCTGCGACCGGCATCAGCAACACCAACCCGGTCCAGCTCCGCCGACACGTTGAACCGAGGCAAATCACTATCGCCTTCCGAGACCGTCGCAATCAGGTTTTTGACGATACCGGACGGCCTGATATCGTTCAGAGTGGTTTTTTGTTGTTCGTCAAGCCAGGGTTCAATGAGCCTCAAGTCATCCAGTTTCACGTACGAGGCTCTGGCGTCCACCATGACAATCCGGCCGTCACCGTCCACACTGGCTTCCACTCGCAGAGATGATTCGGGCCATTTGTGATCTGCGAAAGAGACGACCAAGTCATCGGCGGCGACCAACCAGTCGTGATCGGTCACATCGACTTCCACACGCCCAGTCAGGTCAAAAAAATCATCATTGGCAAGCGCAATATCGACGAAATCGAGTTCTGCAACAGCGCTTGTGACGCGGCCATTGGCATAAGCCAGAGCGAGGTCCAGATCACCGCTACCGGACTGGAATCGCCGGCTGCCTTGCGACAGGTTCGACCAACCCGAAAGATTGATATCGTTGGCATCAACGATAATGTCCCAGCTGCGCTCAGCGGCTGGCGCCTCAAGGAGCTGAATCGCGGACACACTCAGTTGCTTACCCAGATCATCGGGCAATCGGACATCGGCA
>JALHUQ010000345.1 GCA_022866645.1 Woeseiaceae bacterium
AGGGCATCAAACTGATGCGTTGCCAATTGTGAGAGCGGTCCGCCCGGAGCCTTGTCCTTGTACCAACGCCAGGTGTCGGGCGTCAGTTCCAGCGCTCGCTCATTCGAGAAGTTTGCTTCTATCAGGGCGATGCGTCCCAGCTCACCGCTATCTATCGCAGCCTTGATCATGCGGGTGCCCTTGAGCAGCCGGGCACTGTGGCCAACCATTACCTGTACGTCATAGGTGCTTTGCAATGCCTCGATCTGCAAACCATTCTCAAGCGTGTTTGCTATCGGTTTTTCCGTGTAAATGTGTTTTCCGGCCTTGGCAACTTGCTCGGCGACCGGCAGATGCTGTTCATTGGGAACAGTAAGAATCACACCTTTGATGTCAGGGATTGCAAGCAGTGCTTCCATCGACGGCGCACAGGCAATACCAAATTCCTGCTGATACGCCTCGCGTTTGTCCGCGGAACGGCTAAAGCCACTGACAATTTCGAATTTTTTCGATTTCAACGCCGCCCGGGTAAGGACCTTGGCCCAGCGGCCAAGGCCGATGATGCCGATTTTTACTGGTTTCGAGCTCATTTTAGGGCGCCTCTTTTTGCGTGGTGTTTGCCAGGAAACAAGCGAGTTTGAATATACGGTATTACGGTAATACAATCCAGTGTATGAACATTGCCAAGTCGCACCAGATCATCAACATCGAACGCCAGGCCGCCCCGTTACGGCAACAGGTCCTTGAGGCCCTGCGCCGCGCTATTGTGTCTGGCCGTCTCGCCCCCGGACGGCGGCTCATCGAGCGCGAGTTGATCGAAATGATGGGCGTGTCGCGAACTGTCATTCGGGAAGCCCTGCGCCAGATCGAGGCCGAAGGGCTGATCGAAATCATTCCCAACAAGGGTCCCGTTGTGCGCGCGCTGAGTGCCGCAGAGGCGAAGGATCTGTATCGTATACGTGCGGTCCTCGAGGGCTTGGCTGCCCGGCTGTTTGCCGAGAGTGCGTCCGCGGTGGCGGTCGCGGAATTGGAGGCGGCCCTCGAAAATATTGTGCGCGCGTATCGGGGCGCCAGTGGCGAACAGGCGCTCGATGCCAAGACCGGATTCTACGACTTGCTCTATCAGGGAACTGGCAGCGAAACGCTGATTGCCATGCTGAGCCAGGTTCAAGCTCGGATATGGCGCTGGCGAGCTGTGGGTCTGACCCATCCGAAACGTGCCGCCGGGCGCCTGGATGAAAGCGTTCGCAATCTGCAGGCTATGGTGACAGCAATCAGGGACAAGAATGGCGATATGGCCGAGCGTATTGCACGCGATGAAGTCAGCAGAGCCGCTGTGGAGGTCATGCGTTTGATCGCCGTTGAGCACGAAACCACCTCAGATCCCGGCTGACCCGGACACAAAAAAAACACGGCACCCCCGAAGAGGTGCCGTGCATTTGACCAATCAATAGTCAGTCAGGTCCTGTTATCTACCGAAGTGCGAGGAGAACTCGATGCCGAACCAACGCGGCCTCTCCAGACGCCAGTCCCAGACGCTGCGGGTGCTGAAGCAGTAGTCGATAATGCGCTCGTCGGTGAGGTTGCCGCCCATGGCCGCTACCTGCCAATCTCCCTTCGATGGCGTGTAGGTTAGCCGGCCATCAAACTTGGTGTACGAATCCTGATAACAGCTCGACTTCGGATCGCCTTTGCGCCAGCCGCCACCCGCGTTAGCACCCCACTCAATGCCGGACTCATAGTGCATGTTGAGTCGCGGTGTGAGAGTGCCACCATTACCCATTTGAAACTCATGCTCGACCGCGAGGTTGAATGTCCACTCGGGCGTAAAGTCCGTGGGTTGCAAGTCCGAATTATCGATGAACTGGCCCACGTTTTCGGGGTCGGCGAATATGTACGAGTCATATTCGTTCTTCAGGTAACCCGCGTCGGCCGAGAGGAAGCCGCCTTCCCACAAGGAGGCACGAAGTTCCGCTTCCAACCCGTAGATCTTCGAGGACGCGATGTTCTGGGTAACTTCAATAGGATCCTCCGAGCCATAGACCCCATTAGGATTGGCGAGGTTGAGCGATTTTTGCTGGTCGGAATAGTCCATGTAGAAGACGTCGGCCATCAGCTGCATCTTGCCGCCCATAAACTGACCCTTGAAGCCGACCTCGTAATTCCACACTTGCTCAGGATCGTAAGTCAGCAACGGTGCTGCACCCGGCAGGTTCGAGTTGAGCTCGGTGTTGAAACCGCCGGTGAGGAATCCCTCCGATGCGAGGAAATAAATCATGCCGCTGGTCAAGGTGTCACCGGGCGCCAGGTTTCTGGTCAGGCTGAGCGACGGCGTGAATTTCTCGAACGTACCAGATGCCGTGTTGGAGAAACCGGTGTCGGAAAGCTGAAAGGCGCTTATTGTCGCAGTGTAGTTGCAGAGTTGGGTCGGATCGACACCAACGTCACATCCTGTCGTTGCGAACTCGATATTGTGGAACTCCCGGTCATCGGAAGTCCAGCGTCCACCCGCATCCAGTGTCCATTGGTCAGTGAGGTCATAGGTGACGTGGCCGAAAATACCGGTCGACTTGTTCCATACGCTCACTTCGCTCAGGAAAGGTCCCGGGCCGCCGTTATTCAGCTTAATACCCAAGGGCCATGAGCCAGGGTTCACCTGATCGCCACTCGTTCGGTTATCCGGGACCAGGTCGAAATGCAAGCCGACCATGGGACAGTCGAATTCGACAGCACCGAAGCCGGGATCGAGTGGATCGTTGCTCGGAGGTATAGAGGGATCATCGTTGAGCGCGCCGCTTGCCTGATACATCGAATAACACAGGTCGTCTCCATTCAATGCGGTCTCATCGAAGTAGTTCGCGCCGAAGGTCCATCTGAGCCGGTCATTGGTTTCAAGATTAAACAGTAGTTCGAAACCGTAGGTTTCATTGTGTTGGCCTTTGGGTCCCCAGGTGCCGATGTCGTCAACGGGCCACCAGGTGTAGTCGCGATCGCCGACATAGCGATACTCCATGTTCCGATACGACGCTTTTCCCTGCACGTTCAACTTTTCGTTGACATCCCATGCGGCTCCGAACTGGTAGATTTCTTCATCAACATCGGAAGAAGTGTATTTTCCGGACGAATTCACGAAGTCACCCGCCGCGACATCCGCCGCGCAAATGGCCGTGAAATCTGCAAGCGCGCCTGTGTACAGCCGCCTTTCGATGTTACCGGCGCCGCCGCCCCACAACGGCGCATCGCCATTAGGATCACCGAGACACTGTCCGCCCGCGTTGTCGTCGCGCTTGCGCGTAACCGCGACAGACGCATCCAGTGTCCAGTCCTCGTTTGGCAAGAATCGGAATGCAGCTCTGGCGGATGTGTTTTCGGTACCGCCTGAATCAATGTTCAGGAACTGGTTCTGGTAGTAGCCGTCGAACTCTTCCCGGGAGGCGCTGAATCGACCAAAAAACTTGTCGCTAAAAGGCATGTTCACCATGCCGCGGATACCGAGCTCGCCGTCTTCGGCCGCTCGCACGACAACGCTGGAGTCAAATTCCGCCTGAGGTTTGGTTGAAATAATGTTGACCAGACCACCGATAACGTTCTTGCCAAACAGGGTTCCCTGTGGCCCGCGCAACAGCTCGACCCGCTCGATGTCGACCGTGCTCATGTAGCCACCCAGCGAGCTCGGAATGTAATGCCCGTCCAGATACATGCCTGAGCCAAACACGAATACCGGATCCGGGAAACCACCACCGATGCCGCGAATAATGACGCGGGTATTGTTGGCGCGTTCGGCCGTGACCAAGGTTACGTTCGGCACATAATCGGCAACCTGATCGATGCTGTAGATGCCCTGCACCTGCATCTGCTCACCCGTCATGGCAGCGATGGACAAGGGCTGATCCAGCAGTCGCTCTTCGCGCCGCCGTGCCGAAACGACAATTTCTTCGAGTAGCAAGTCTGCAGAGCTTTTCCTGGCTCCCGCCTCATCCTGGGCCATTGCCTGCCCCGAAGAAAACAGCAGAACGCTCCAGAGGAGTACCGTGCCACTGCAAAAAATGTTCTTAAATCCCGGTCGTCTTGTTGATTTGTCGCTGTTCATTTCATTCGCCTCAAGTGATCAATTCATCCCATCGCTATGGAACAAATAAGTCCTCTGTGATGACTAAGAACGCTGTCGCCGCGGATTCAGGTTTGCCTGGTGACCAGGTCTTCCTGATTGTTGCTCCACGGGACTGGCTCCCCCGTCTCGCTCTGATGCAAACGTTTGCATACTTTCCAAAAGGTACCACATAGGAATCGGACGATGCAAGCTGGTAAAACACTCGTCTTGGGCCGTCTTTAGCCGGCAGCCGTATGTCGGGAAAAGCGCTCTGTGCCAGCCTCTAAAGGACGAGTGTGGTCCGAATAAGACACCCGATGCCGGTGGCGCGTAGATATAAAGCCTCTATTGAAAAGTGACTTTCGCGGCCGACCCTGCCCTTTAGTTCGCGGACAGCAGCGTTGTGCGGACTGATCTTCGGCGTCGCGTTTTCAGAAACGAAATGTGTAGTGAACTTGCAGCACGGCTTCGGACATTGATGAACTGAGGTCTCTCGTCAGGGGGTCGACGTCAAATTGCCGGTTCAGGACCAGAAAAATATCCTGGCCCGCTTGCGGGTTGTAGCGCAGACGGCTGTTAAAGCCAGCAGACTCTGAGACGTTGTCATATTGCACTACGTTTAACCATGACCACTTCGCGTTGAAAGCGAAGTCTATGCGGGCACGGTACAGGCGCGTGATGAAAGAGCCCTCCGGCAGATCCACATCATTGAATTCGTAGCCGAGTTGCAGGTACAGGTGCCGGCCGGGTCGCCAGTTCACGTCACCACCGATCTTGAAAAGGTCGCCGTCGTAGAACTCCCCAAAATCGATGTCCATATTAAGAGCGATACGTCGTTCCAGCGCCGTTGTCACCACCAACTGCATGCGGTCGAAAGTATAGTCTCCAGTAGCGATAATAACGCCCGGACTGATTTCAAATTCCTCCACGAGAACCTCTTGCAGCTGCTTCAAGCGCAGCTCGATCGTATCCCCAGACTGCGTTTCAGCGACGAGAGGCTTGAAGATGAGCTCACGGGTTTCAAGCTCGCCGTCAGTGTTGTCAATGTTTTCAACAATTGCTTTGAAACCTACATTGCGCAGCCAACGACCATTCGGTGTAAACGTGTATCCCAGCTCTCCTTTGCTCGCCGAAATATCGGATCGGTTTACAAAGCCTGCGGCAGGGTTGAAGTTTTCCTCAATTACCCATTGTGATATCTCACCGAACCACTGCTCACTATTGGGATACTCGACCCGCCAGCCGTAGGCCTGTTCATCAGCGCTTACACCCTCCGTATCGGACTGCTGGTACCAGAAAGCGGCCTGAATCGTCTTGCCGGGTATCAGGCTGGTGTTTCTGTAGCGAAAGTCTGTGCCGAAAAGATGATTATCGAGATTGGCAGTTGGATTGCCGCTCGTGAATATCATCCCCACACTGGACTCTTGCAAAATATTCGCGGAGGCACGGCCGACGAAAATATTGCTCTGATCAACATTGCCGTACTCGTCCTGCAACACGTCCAGCACGCCGATGTTCCAGCGGCCAACACGACCGGATAGCTTCAGGCCGGCCGTGATGTCGACCGGCTCGCCATTCTCGCCGAGGCCGATCCGCCGCGAGAAAAACGGCCGTCCATTTTCTTCAAGACCTCCGAAGCTGAAAATATCAACATCTTGATTGAAGAATTGCCGTTTTTCGGGAAAGAACAACGAAAAGCGGGTGAGATTAACTTGACGGTCATCCACATCCGTGGCCGAAAAGTCAGTGTTCAGGGTAAGCGCTGCCGTCAGTGACGGCGTAACTTTGTAGTAAGCATCCAGTGACGGCACAAGTTCGCTGCTGGCTCCCTGCCCGGAAAAATCGTTAGTCTGTTTGACCGCGACCGACGGTACGACGTCGAGACCCCGGCCCTGACGGATGCCGCTGATGCAATCGAGCGTGCCAGCAGACCCCGGGTTGATCGCACGATCGAAAGACGCCCAGGCGATCTCCTCTTTCTTCCTCGCTATGGTGCGTGCAACCGTAAAGCCCCAGCGGCTATTGTCCGGATTAAAATTCAGCGTCTTGAAGGGTATTGCAATCTCGGCCGACCAGCCGGTTTCGTCGCGCGACGCCTGTCCCTGCCAGATACCGTCCCAGTCGCGATTAATTTCGGTCGCACTTTCATACACGCCGTCCCTGCGTATGCCATTGGGATTAAGTTGAAACCAGAACCCGGTGCGGCGGGTTTGAAACGGATCGAGCAGAAATTCGATCGCATCATCGAACATGAGCGTTTGGCCCTGCACCAACTGGCGTGCGCTGATCTCCTGCGGACTGCTGTCGTATAGGTGGGCACCGACGTAAAAGAAATCTTTATCGTAGAATACGAAAAACTCTGACTTCTCTGACGGCGTGCCGTGATCAACCGGTTGGAACTGATGCAGGTCGTCGATGCGAATGGCATCAATCCACGCTACATCATCGAGCACCCCGTCGATGACAGGTGCTGCCTCCGTTCGGCGCAGACATAACGATTTTGAATTGTCGGCAACTCCGTCGCCCGGGACGGCAGCATGCACGCTCATCGCAAGATTCAGCCCGAGCACCAGCAGCACTACCTGGCTCCGGACCATCAATCTGGCCCAGCGCCCCGAACCAAGGGACGCGACGCAGAGCTCATGCCGGGTTCCGGCCATGCGCAATTCGCAGGGCATCAATGAGTTCGCTGTCGTTGTGGTCGCCCATTGCGTGCTCTACCATCTGCGCGAAAACCGCTTTCGTTGCGTGGCCAATCACGGACTGAGCGCCGACGCTTTCGATCAGGCGAATGCCATAGTCCACATCCTTGATACGCATGCGGCCTGAGAACTGCACCGGGTCTTCGTGCTTGTTTTCCGCCATGTAGCGGGCATGTCGAATGACATGGGGACTGCCTGTTGCGCCGGTCGAGAACCCTTCGGCGGCGACGGCGATATCGATGCCCGCTGCCTCGCAGGCGAACATGCCCTCCGCGCAAGCTGCGACATGAATCGCACCCATCACGTTGTAAATCAGTTTGAAAGTAATGCCCTTGCCGACACCACCGACATGCGTCACGCTTTTACTGATCGCCGCCAGTACCGGGCGCAGTGCATCCACATCTTCAACGCGGCCGCCTGCAAAAATCTTGAGCTGCCCGGACTCTGCCACGTCCGGTCGGCCGGCCACCGGGCAATCCAGGAAATGCAGGCCCCTGGCCATTGCCAGCTCGTTCAACTCAGACACCCAGGTCAAGGATACGGTTGACACCTCGATGGCGAAAGCGCCGGGCTTAAGGTCTGCCTGCAGCGCACCGTCGGTCCCGGTCCACGTGGCTCGCGACGCGTCGTCGTTCGTCAGGCTCGACATGATGACATCGGCGCCGGCAGCCGCCGCCCTCGGTGTCGCTGCAACGGTTGCCCCGAAAGCCTCAAGCGCACGCGCTTTGTCCGGCGTGCGATTGTAAACCGTTACCGCATGCCCGCCTTGAAGGAAATTTCGCACCATAGGCTGGCCCATCATGCCGGCGCCGAGGAATGCTATTTTCGCCATCTGTTTTCCCTGTTTGTCAAAAATCGTGTCGTTAAATTGTGCGAACCGGCTTGCACCTTTCCAGCTCTAGCGAGTGATCGCGAGCCCCTCCAGAGCGAGTCCGTATGGCAACAGCTCATGAATTTGTCGACGCAACTGTTCAGTCAGCAACAAGCGCGTGTAGCGCCGGTTCATTTCCGGCTGCTGCATGATCTGGCGAGCAAGCTCCCACGCACGCGGCAATAATTTCTTTTGCGGCAATACCTCGTTGACCAATCCGTATTCCAAGGCCTGATGTGCCCCGATCACCTGGCCCGTCAACAGGAAATAGCGGCCGCGATTCAGTCCCATGATCATGGGAAACACGACGTGCACACCGTCGCCCGGCACCAATCCGCCCGTATAGTGCGCAGAATCCTGAAAAGAGGCGTTCTCCGCAGCAAGTACGATATCGCACATCACGGGCAACTCAGCGTGGCGAGCTGCGGGGCCGTTAACCGCACTGATCATCGGTACGTCGATCGCCAGCAAATTAACAAGCAGCCGATTCGACTCCCAGCCCAGCTCCGCCCATTCATCGGGGGTCTGCTTGTGCGCGGCACGATTGGATTCTGCCTCAGCGACCGGGCCTGAAAACGCGTCGCCGGTCCCTGTCATGATCACGACCTGGTTTTGCCGGTCCCTTCCAATGTTGAGAAACGCCTCTTCCAGTTCGGCGTGTGGCTGTCGCCCCCATTGCAGCGGCCCACCATCGGTACCCAGCGTGATCTCCAGGATTCCATCTTCACGACGCATACTGATCGACTCGTATCGGTCGCAGTAATCATCGAATCGCGTTCTGAGTTCGTCAATATTCATTTATTGAATGTCCGTTGTTGAACTGACTCAACGTCTTTTTTTCGATGCGCGGATATCCTCGAGTCCATCGAAAAATGTGACGGGCGGGTATGCGGCAGGATCGGTAATAACATCCAGCACCGTCGTTTCGCCGCATTCCAGTGCTTCACGCAGTGCAGGTAAATAGTCGCTTGCCTGTTCAATCCGGACACCGCGGCATCCGGTCGCGCGCGCAATCGCCGCATGATCCACGGGAGTGAAGTAACAGGCCGTGCTATGGCGCCCGAACTTCACATCTTCAGCGTCCTTCTGATACCCCAGGCAACTGTTGTTAAGAACGGTTAACACCAGCGCTGTCTTTCTGCGAGCCGCTGTTTCGAGTTCGGCCCAGACATGCGCAAACCCGCCATCTCCGACCATGCAGAGCACGGGGCTGTCCGGTCGGGCAACCTTGGCGCCGATCGCAAGTGGAAGGCCCCAGCCCAGTCCGGCCAGACCGCGCGGCGTTATGTAGCGCATGCCGGCCTTGAGCGACGATGTGTAGCAGGCCATCCAAAGCGTGGCGTAGCTCGCATCGGTGACGACAATGGTTTCAGGCGTCAGCACTTTGCGTATGTCGGCTGCCAGTCGCTCGGGCCTGATCGGGGACGCATCCGATTGCTCGAGGGCTGCAATGTCCGCCGAATGTTTCTTTTTCGCGCCGGCAATCTGATTTTCAATATCGGGCATTCGTGCGCGCCGCCCCTTGAGCTTTTCGTAAATCGCCGCGAGCGTCAGCTTGGCATCGCCCTTTAGGCGTAACGCCTCGTAGTTGCGACCGATCTCCGCGCTATCGACATCGATATGAATGTAACGCGCGTTCTTCGGATAAAGCGTCCATGAGTCGGTGCCGTTCTGATTGGTTCGCGTTCCGACCATCAGAATGACATCTGCCTGCTCGATGATCGGTCGCATGTAACGCGTCGGAGACAGCTTGCCGAGTGCATAGCCGGTCACACCTATTGACAGGGGATGGCTCTCATCGACCACACCTTTTCCCATTACCGTTGTCATCACCGGGATATGGGCATCGCCTTGCAACGCCGCGACTTCGGCGCACGCAGCCGAAAGATGAACGCCGCCGCCTGCGACGAGCAGTGGATATTTTGCGCCCGCCAGCAACTCTGCCGCCTCCTCGATTCGAGCCGGGTCCGCGACAGTGCGGTCCAGCGGGTAAAAACCGAGACTGGACTTGCGCTGCTCGGGAACCGGGATGACCTCCAGCAGCA
This sequence comes from Woeseiaceae bacterium, assembly GCA_022866645.1. Classification (GTDB taxonomy): domain Bacteria; phylum Pseudomonadota; class Gammaproteobacteria; order Steroidobacterales; family Woeseiaceae; genus UBA1847. Next base: position 9,688 of record JALHUQ010000345.1, read on the forward strand.
GGTCGGCCGGCAGTATCAATGCCACCGGACCGGGCCGGCCGCCGGCAGCATTGGCAAATGCCATATCGATATAGTCGACGACTCGCGACGCCTCGGTGACCCTGCGTACCCACTTTGTGCAGCCGCTGAACAGGGCGATATGGTCCAGCTCCTGGAACGCGTTGCGATCCGCTTGCGTCCGCACAACATCCTGCACCAGCGCGACGACCGGCACCGATACCTTGAGCGCCTCAGCCAGTCCGGGTACGAGCAAGGTTGCCGCGGGCCCATTCTGCGCGGAGACCACGCCGACCTTTCCGCTCACTCGTGCGTAGCCATCGGCCATCGCCGCGCCGGCATTTTCGGTCCGGTACATGAACTGCTCGATGTTCCGGTCCTCCGCGGCAAGCAATACGGCTGATGGCAAGGACTGCGAGAACATCACCTCCACGCCATGCCGAGCCAGGCTGTCTACAATAATTTCAGCGACGCTTTTCTTGCTGGGTGCGGTCATTTACGAGTATTCCCTGATGTTGTTGCAAGAGTGCCTGTTGGGCGCCACTGCAGGGCGACATCACCATGCAATGAAGATTTCACGTTTGCAGGCACCTCTGTTCTCGTACTCTTACTTCAGACATACCTATCATGAATTGAAAAACGCAGCATCGCCAGATTGCGACCAAACCTGGTGGTCCAGTCAACGAAACCGAATTTGCGCTATCTGGTTAGGCCGGCGCCGCAGACTACCGGTCACTCCAGTAGTGAATAAAGTGTGCGAGGTCGCTGTTGAACTGGTCTGCAAGCTCCCGGTACGGGAAGTGACCTGCCTGGTTATAGGACACCAGTTTCACCTTGTCGTTATTCTCACCTAGCGTGTTGAACAAGCTCAGACAACCCTTCATTTGCGGTATGCGATCTCCGGCGTCCCAGTCGAGATTATCGTGTTGCCCGCAAACGAGCATGACGGGCAGATTGGGGACACCCTCGTCACGAATCCGTGCCAGCTGGGGTCCCCAATAATCATCGCCAGACTGCGGCGTACCGGTGACCTTGCGGGATTCGATCGCTTTCCACGCCGGCAGGTTCTTCATGTATTCGGACGCCGCGAAAAATGATTTGTCGAAAGTCGTATCGCTTCGATACGTCATGGCCTGCATCCAGCAGGACCAGGAGGCCTGCTCATCAGCAATATTGTTGCAGGCTTCGCGCATTATCAGACCCTTGGACAGCGATGCCGGAGTATGCGGCCCAACCGCAATCAGGGTCAGTGTTGCAACGCGCTCCGGATGTGCCAGTGAAAACAACAGCGCCACGGCGGCGCCGGAGGAGTTCCCGGCGAGGTGAACCTTGTCGAGTTTCATAGTATCGATAAACTCGAGCAGGAAGCTGACTTCGCGTTCATACGTGAAATCGTCGTCCGGGTAGGCTCCGGTCATCCCGTAACCGTATCGGTCCAGTGCGTAAACGTGGAAGTCCTTCGCCAGTCCGTCAACGTTCCTTGCCCACATGTTGGCCGAATTGAAGACCGTCAGGCGACCACCGTGCAACAGGATCAGGGCGTCGCCCTCACCGGCTTCGTAGTAGCGCACGGTCAGGCCATTCACCTTGCTCAACGTCGCCGACAGGCCGTTAACGGCACTCGGCGCGACCGGGTCCGTCTGTGGCTCGCGCGCCAGGGCGCTTCGGTCCAGACCCGAGGCCGCACACAGCAGAACCAGCAGCAGCAGCCAGGCACGGCACGGGTTGCACACGGCGGGCTAAACGTTCCAGCCGCGATTGCCGTGCGGTACCGTCCAGCGCTCGACTTTTTGCGCGCTTAACACCGGCTCGCCAAGTGCGGGACACGACAGGCAGTAGTTACCAGCGTGGGTGCCGAACCAGATCAGGTTCCGGTCCCACTCAATGAATACGGTCTCGGCATCGCCACGGCGCCAGCTGTCGTAGGCCTCGATCTCACCGCCACGCGGTGGCAGGAACCAGGCCACTTCACGGGGTTTGGCCGGGTTCGAAATATCGGTGATGCGAATACCGGCGTTGAAATGCGTCGTCGCAATAATATTCGGTTTCGATGCGCCTGGCGCGATGAATGCCTGCGAATTATGCGTACCGAAGCGTCCTCGCGATAAACAGAAATCATCGTATGGCGCATCTTCGGGAGGCGATGGTCGACGAAACAAACCAATAATTTCCGGCTTGCTCGGATCGCTCACATCGATCACCTGTACTGCCTTGAATGGCTCACGGCAGTCCGGCTCGATGGTTTCGGGTACGCCGACAAGAATATTTGTAAATTTGCCGGCAGCGTCGACAACCGGGAAAACCGTATGATACGGAATGCCGCCAATACTTTCGTAATCCCACATCAACTGGCTCAGCGGTTTGGGGTTTTTGATATCGCTAAGATCAAAGGTCAGCATGCCGAAGTGGCCGAATCCGCCATAGCCTAATTTGCCACCATCTTCCACGCGAACGGGGACGCTCGGTGCACCATGGGAAGAGGTCCACGCAGCGTGGTCACCGGCGAACCAGTATTTCTTGTAGGCATTCTCCTCACCAAGCAGTTGTCCGGGTATGTGATAACGGGATACTTCTTTGAGGTTTGCCGGGTCGGACATATCAACGATCATGAGCCCGTTGCCCGAGGCACGCTGGGGATTTTCCATGCGGAATTGATCGGACCAGCCGGCGTCCAGGTAAGCATAACGACCACCGTCGTAGTAGTTGTGATGTGTGCCGCTGCCGGTCTCCCCGGTACTGAACTGACCCAATAATTTGGGGTTGCCCGGATCAGTGACATCGTGCGTGCTGACACCGCGCAAGCCCGTGTAGCTCACTGACTTGCGGTAAACCTCATCATGCCAGCGTCCATGCGGATGTCCGGGACCGGCGCCTGTCAGCGGCTCGCCATGCGTTTCCATGAAGATCCACTTGCCGGTGGATTCCTGGAACGATACCGTGCCGCGCATGCGTTTGCCGATTTCGATGTTCTTCGGTTTGCGTGGATTACTGATGTCCAGCCAGCCATTTTCGCTCGCCAGCATTCGCTGCGAACCGTGCGCCCACATGGTCATGAGCGGTTCGCCGCTGGAGAGCTGCGGTCCTTCAAGGTAAGAGATGATCTGCATATTGCTGATGTACTGGTTGCGATCAAGGAAATTGAGCGCACCCATTGGCAGGCGGAATGGCACCCCACCGCCTTCCTCCATAATGCCGGAGTACTGTGCTCGCGCGCCCATCGACCCCGCCAGCCCCACCAGCGCCGCACTGGCACCGCCAGCGATGACCTGTCGTCGACTCAAGCTCGCCGGTTTGGCTGCTGAATCGTCGTCATTCCCGATAACTGATTCTGAATCCTGACGGAACTTGGACATAACTCACCTCGTGTATTTACCCTGCGTGATGCGACCCGATCTGGCTGTTGGTCTTGCCGCTTGCCGGTCTCTGCAAAAATAATTGCAATCACCTCAGCTGATTTGCCACGACAAGCAGCTGACCCAGAATACTCACTAGTCCATTGAACTGCAATCGATTGCAAGACTTTCTTTTTCGCTCCGAAATTGACGGCTGGCCGTTAGCCGGGCAGACCAATTAGCCCAAAATTCGCAGTCGATAAATCAGGCACGTGCTACTGCCTCAGCGCAATTTACCGATACGCCACCGCTGTCGAATTTCGAATGACCAGGCGTGGCTGCATTCTGAGAACTGCGGGCCCGTTGCTTTCACCCCGAATGATGTCAAGCAGGGTTTTTGTTGCCTGTGACCCCATTTCGTATTTTGGCACCAGGACCGTAGTCAACGCAGGGCTCATGCGCTCGAGGAACAGGATGTCGTCGTAGCCACTAATCGAAATATTCTCCGGGACCAGCAAGCCTATTTCCCGCATCGCGTCCATACAGCCAAGTGCAAGCAGATCATTACCAGCGACAATAGCCGTGAATCTGTTATTCCGGGCAAGCAGCTTCCTGAATGCGCGGCGGCCTTCTTCGATCGTGAACTTTTCGGTGGTTTCGACAAGGTCCGATGGCAAATTGTGAATACGCAGGTAATCCGATAAGGCTTTGGCGCGGTGAAAGCCGGTCGACGTGTGTTGAGGACCCGCGATATGTGCAATGTGCGTATGTTTAAGACTGATCAGGTGATCCAGTACCGAACGGACGCCGAAATCCTCATCGATAACCACAGCATTGACATCACCACGATCAACCGTACGATTTATCAGAACGAACGGGATATCGTTCTCGATACATTCTTCAACGATCGGGTCATTACGCCGCGCGGTAGCAATGATCAGACCATCGATCGAGCGCCCTTGCATCATTCTGAGCGCGTCGCGTTCCTTTACTTCCTCATCATCGGTATTCGCCGTGATGACGGTGAAGCCTGCTGCTTCGGCCGTATCCTGGATACCACGAATGATAGGGGGAAACACCGGGTTCATCAGATCCGGGACCAGTACACCTACGGCGAAGGAGCGGTTCTGCTTCAGCGATGAGGCTACGATGTTCGGATAGTAGCCAAGCTTTTTCGCCGCCCTTTCAACTTTCTTTACAACGGCGGGCGATATCTGGTCTCGCTTGGTGGGGCTCAGGGCCCGCGAGACGGTAGAGTGATGCACGTCAACCAGGTCCGCGACATCACGGATGGTCACCTTTCTTTTCACCTTGCGTATCATGCGATCATCGTTGTTGAGGTTCAGGACTCTCGACGAAAAGCTTCGTGTCTCGTTTGGACACCGAAAAGAAAGACGCGGGTCTGCCAGGACTGTGCCGGCGTTGCCGGTCCCTTAGCAAGTTCCTCATGCCTGAATATCCGGGTATTGCTCCGATAGCAGCGAGCCGAAATAAAATGTTTTTTGCAGAGCATCTCGCTGCAAGAAACGGGAATACCATTCCGCGACCTCGTCGCAATCAGCCCACAATCGACTTAAACCTATGTCATTCAGTCGCACCATAACCGGAATGATGCAGATATCGGCCAGGCTGAAATCGCCAAGTAACCACGGCCTCCCGTCCTGCATTTGTAACTGCATGCGTTCTACCGTCATCCGCAGACGCGCCTCTGCCTGTTTCATCTCCGCGTCGCTATAGCCGGTACGGCCCATCTTCAGGAAAAAGTCCTTTCGCAACGGCTTCGACTCGCCAAACGCAATGAACTCCTCCTCAGTCATTTTCTGAAAGTGTCGCAAAAATACCTTGTTGTAAGACGGCACTCGTACCGCCGGCGCCGGCACTTCTTCGGAAAACCGCATCCATTCACGCATGTGTGCACGACCAGCCGCGGTTGCCGGGCTAAGTGACACGTCGGGGAACAGGTCTTCCAGGTATTCGATGATGACGGACGAGTCAACAATGACTTCGTTGTCATGAACCAGCGTGGGCACGACCCCGTTCGGATTGAGCTGCTTGTATTCCGACGTAAGCTGATCGCCTTTGAACAGATCGAGCTTTATCTCGGAGAATTCCAGCCCCTTTTCCCACAGGCAAATGCGTACCTTCTGACTGCAGGTAGACTGTGGTGCATTGTAGAGAACGAGGGACAAAGTACTCTCCCAGCGTCAATTAAGCTGGAACGGCGATCAGCTTATTGAAGCAACAAATTCGGTACGACCAGTGATATCCATGGCACGAAGGTGATCAGCATTAGCACCGCCAGCAAGACTATCAGCCACGGAAACGACGCGCTGATCGTATCCTCCAGCGACAATTGCGCGACGCTTGCAGTCACGAATAAATTCAGGCCTACCGGTGGTGTGACCAGACCGATCTGCATATTAATGATCATCAGCACGCCCAGGTGGGTCGGGTCGATACCCATCTCCATGGCAATTGGAAAAACTATCGGTGTAAGGATCAATATTACCGATGTCGGCTCCATGAAATTTCCTGCGAGTAGCAGCAGGGCGTTGAGAACCAGCAAAAATCCCCACACCGGCAATCCCAGGCCGACGATATACTCGGAAGCCATCTGCGGGATTTGCTCGGTCGTGAGCAGAAACGCAAACATGAAAGCGTTGGCGATGATAAACATCAGCATGACCGTAATCTTGCTCGCGTCGACCAGCACGTCGGGGACATGTTTCATCGAGATATCACCGTAAACAAAAACTGCGATGAAAAATGCGTACACTGCCGACACGGCCGCTGCCTCTGTTGGCGTGAAAATTCCGGCGTAAATACCCCCAAGAATGATCACCACCAGCATCAATCCCCAAACAGCTTCACGAAACGTCTTGACGACTGTTTTGAAGCTCGCTCGCTCCTGCCGCGGCATGTCCTGTTTATGAGCGATCACCGCGATGGTCACCATCATCACGATAGTCAGAATGATGCCGGGGAGGATGCCGGCGATGAACAACTTACCGATCGACGATTCGGTGATCGCGCCGTACACGACCATAACCAGTGATGGCGGAATCAGGATACCCAACGTGCCCGCATTACAGATCACGCCGGCCGCAAATTTTCGCGTGTAGCCGGACCTCACCATGCCGACGATCATCACGCTGCCAACAGCCACCACGGTCGCAGGCGCGGAGCCGGATACTGCGGCAAAGAACGCGCTGGCCAGCAATGCGGCCATCGCAAGTCCACCACGAAAGTGCCCAACCAGCGCATTGGCAAAATCGACCATGCGTCGGGCGACGCCGCCCGTTGTCATGAACGAACCGGCCAGTATGAAGAACGGCACGGCCAGTAGCGGATAGACTTGCATCGTATGGAAGAATTTCTGGCTCGACGACAGCAGTGACTGATCGCCGAAGAACAGCATTGTCAGCACGCTGGCAAGTCCAAGTGACACGGCAACCGGGACACCAATAAACAACAGCGTGAATAATGCGAACAGCAGGAAAATGGCGGTCAAACCCGATCCTCCGAATCCGCCGCGTCGTCATCCGCCAACGTCGGAACCGCATGTGGATGGTCACGGTCGTCGCCGTACCGCAGCAGATGCCAACCTGACTCGAGAAAACGATAGGCGAGTAAAGCGAAGCCCAATGGCATAGTCGCGGTCAACAGCCATTTGGGCACCGGTATGTCTCGCGCATCGTTGCCCAGTGTCAGCATGCGATCGACTAACACTGCCGAGCCGTATAGCATCAGCAGCGCGTAAGCCAGGCATGCGACGACAGCGATCAAGTCAATATAGCGCCGCCCAACTGTCGGTAACTTCCGGATGAACAGGTCAATCGCAATATGCGTTCTGGTACGCACACCGTAGGACATGCCAACCAACACCAGCGCTGCAAATGAATAGGTTGTCGCCTCGAGCGACCAGACCCAACCGCTGTTGAATACATAGCGCAGCACGACCTGGACGAAAGTCAGCACTGTCATGAAGGCCAGCAGCGCTGCCATGAGCCACTCTTCCAGACGATTAATTACCATTCGCAATGCATCAGCTCCGGGGCAATCTACTTGTCGTAGGCCTGGGCCGCGGCAATCAGGTCGGCGCCGATACTCTCGGAAAAAGTATCCCAGACCGGTCGCATGGCCCGCTGCCAGGCCGCCCTTTCGTCCGCGGTCAATTCAATAACTTCGGATTGACCGGACTCGATGATTTTCTCTTTGCCGGCCAGGTCGATGATCGTCGACTGCTCGTTGGCCCAAATGGTGACTTCCTGCACGATCAATGCAAGCTCGCTGCGAATATCGTCTGGCAGCGACGCCCAAAAATCCGGATTTACCGCGACCAGGTAGCCAAGATAGCCGTGATTCGTTTCAGTGATATAGGGCTGCACTTCATAGAACTTTGATGAATATATGTTCGACCAGGTATTTTCCTGCGCATCGACCGCACCGGTCTGTAATGCCTGGTAAACCTCAGCGAAAGCCATCTTCTGCGGATTGCCGCCTATTTGCAGAATCTGTGCCTGCAGAACGTCGGACTCCATGATACGAAACTTGAGTCCTTTGGCCGATTCCGGAGTACGCATGGGAGCCGGCCCGCTGAACTGTTTCATGCCGTTGTGCCAGAAAGACAGGCCCAGCAGCTTGCTGTCGACCATAGATCTAAGCAGGCCCTGCCCATAGTCACTGGCCTGAAATCGCTCGACGGCAGGCAGGTCAGGAAACAGAAAGGGCAGATCGAAAATCTGAAACTTGTGCGTCAGTCGGTCCAGTTTCGACAGTGAAATAGCGATCATTTGCACTTCACCGAAAGCCAGTGCGTCCAGAGAATCGTCATCGCTCATCAGCTGCGCGGACGGATATACCTCGACCGCCACACGCCCCGCCAGTCGCTCTTCGACCACCTGTTTGAAACGTTCTGCCGCCTCACCTTTTGGAGTGGCTGGCGCCGTTACATGCGGAAACTTGATCAGGATAGGCTTGGCGGCTTCCTGGCCACCGCCACCGCCACAGCCGAGCAGTATTGCGGCCAGGCAAATGAGGATCCCATTGCTGATCTTGCGAACGAGCGTGAAGTGATTGCTGATATACATGATTTCCCCTTAACTCCAATTTTGTGATGCGTCGCGCCGGAAATAATTCCCGACTCAAGCTGTGTAGCAGAGA
>JALHUQ010000346.1 GCA_022866645.1 Woeseiaceae bacterium
GGGCTGGAGCTGGCAATCGGCGTGGCTGTCGGCGGTCGATTCGCGCGGACGCCTACTTTGACGTCGGATCTGTCAAAGAGGCGTTCCTGGTCGTTAGTACGGGAGCAAATCCTCCGCCCGGCGTTCGAAAGTTTGTGGTTTGACCCTGATACATCCGCGCCGCATACAGCAGTACCTCGCCGCGATAGGCGTAGCAACGGATGTCGACCTTCAGCGGAGCGGAGCCTGACCCAGTGTGGCGTTCGCTTGGAGCCACAACGTCCTGGGCAACGTAGCTACCCTCGGCTATCTCATTCCAAACCCGACGAGTCAGCTTGTCACCTCGATAACTGGCCTTGCTGCCATAGCCCGCGGCAGGCTTGAAGAACAGGTGGCGACGCGCCGCCCACATTTCGTCGCGATTGTCGGTCGTGAGCAATCGAGTCACCGGAACAGCGGCGGTCAACGTATCAATGGATGCCAGGCTTACGCCTGAGGCCTGCAGGAAATCGCGATTGCCCATCAGGCTCAGATTGCGCTTGTCTGCGTACAAGGCGTGTGCCCGAGGATGCGGGCTCAAGGCGACCGCTCTGGCCAGATAGGCGGCCCTTAAAACCGAGTGGGAAGTCTGCTGCAGCGCGAAGTCGGTCAATCGGTTGTAGACCAGATCGACCGGGTCTTCGCCCAGCCACAGTCGCCCTTGTCGCAATACCAGGTCCTCCGGGCCGCAAATTTCGGCTTGATAACCATGCCGTCGAAACAACTCGCGGTACAGGATGAATTCCGGATAGAGGTATTGCTGGGTCGGTGACTCATCGACGATTGCCACATATTTGAGCTGATCGGGACCGCGTTGCAGGTGCCATTCCTCCAGCATCGCGTTCACGACCGCAGCGTTAATCTGAGTGGAGTCTGTCGGTGGCACCATCAGTTCGGGCGTGCAAGCTTTTTGTGCGTGAACGAGCACGGCATTCAGCAGCGCGCCACCAGGGTTGGTGTTGATCTCGATGAGCCTCGGCCCCTCGCTCGAAAGATGAAAGTCCAACCCCAACAATCCTCCCGGTGATCCTGGATCGAACACGGCGATCTCTGGCGCCCATGCCATGACGGCCGATTGATAGGACGGCGACGACACCACTTCTTCGATTGCCGTCACCACGTTCGCGGTCTGTTCGATGTGGCGGTTCGACACATAGACCGGCAGCGCCGAGAACAGGTGCGGGTGCGATTCGGCCAGGTTTGGCGGCAACCCGTGAACCTCGAGAACTGTGTTGAGTTGCGAGCGGAGCAGTTCCTGGTCGACGCTCAGACAGAAGCAGTCGCGATTCAATGCCTCTGCCGACGCACTGGGCGTGCAGTTACTGGAGCACGGATCGGAGCCGGTGGACGACGGAGAGCCATTCATGTGGTGGTGAGACGCCTGTAGCGGAAGGACACTCTAACAGGACGCGCCGCGATGAAGGCGCACTGGCCCGCATGGCTGCCGACACGGCGCCGCGTGGCGAGTCGAGGCGCCGGCCCGGGCCCGCGGGGAACAGATCGATCGCGCTCTGGCTGCCCGGAACATCCCGGTCGTCGAAATTCGCCACAGGATCAAACATCCAGCGGGGATCGTGAGTCGCAGTCAGTGAATGGAGTTCGCTGAAGGTTTCACCGCGCACTGAGTGTCGCGACAATCCTTCATGTACTGAGGAGACTTGAAGGGCGCGCTGTCAGAGCGGCGAATGGAAACCGTGGTAATGCCCGTATGCTCACAAGCGCCAGTGCGCAGTGCCACGTGCGATACGTTTGATTCACTGACTTCGACTCATTAACGTCAGGGACATTCCTCCGGTCCGCACACTGGCGCTTGCGACGCCCAGGTCCGCACCTCCTGCCCCCGCTCCCCGAAAGCCGCCCTTCAAGGGTGAAAAACGACCCGAAGCGGTCATCGGCCGCGTCGAAAAGCGGAATCTCAACGTTTGAACTCACCCACTGGCGTAGGCTGGCAAAGGCAGCCGGAGACAGTCGGCTGGAGCGAAGGGTTAGGCGTCGCCACGGTGGGGCCGCCCAGGGGCGTCATGCACCGTCGCTGAGCAGGTAGCCTCTTTGCGCGTACGGGAACGCGGCCAGCTCGGCGTCGGCGGCTGAATCCGCGATGAAGTACGCCCGGACTTCTGCGATCCGGCCGTCTCGCATGACGTACCACTCGGTGCCTCGCGCCATAAGCCGCAGCTTGCTTCCCGGAGGGGTCCACAGGCAACTCCATTCGTTGACGACTTCGTCGCCGCTGGCAATGATCCGATCGATCGACCAGAGCGGGTCCAGCGCATGTTTGTACTTTCGCCAATATCGGGCGAGGTGCTCCGCGCCGGTGATCGGTGGAAACGATGGCGGCAAGAAGTAGTGACAAACGTCTGGCGCGAGCGTGCTCAGCAGATCCTCGAGATTACCGGTGTTGCAACCGTCAAAGTACTTGCGGACGACCGCGATGTTTGTGGCTTCGATGTCTTTCATCTCTACCTCTCAACGTACGGAACGCGACTGTGACGCCTGATTTTGAATTGAACGACATGCATGTTGGTTCAGATACCCGATGTCGGTATGAAACCTGCCCGTGTCCATCAAATTTCCGCCGATGTCCGTGCAATTCTTTATCTGGAGATGCTCGCGTAGTCTGCGCTACTGCACAAGCGGTGGCGCAGGACGCGAAACTTGGCACCGGTGCCGAAGGTCGGTTCCTGGCCGGTTTTCCCCGTCCGCGACTGTCCGCTTTTCCTCGTTGACGCGCAACGACCCCGAACCCAGTGTATCGACCCTGTCGCGCCTTTGACCGCGCACTTGCGCTCAGTAACCCGACTCTGCCGCACTTAACCCAGCCGACTGAGTAAGTGAGTCAACTCCGCCGAAGGTAATACCGCCGACTGAGTAAATCGACTCTGTCGCACATGCTACCGCCGACTGCGGCTCATGGTCTTCGTGGCAATGCCTCCGGTCCGCACACTGGCGCTTGCGACGCCCAGGTCCGCACCTCCTGCCCCCGCTCCCCGAAAGCCGCCCTTCAACGGTGAAAAACGACCCGAAGCGGACGTCATCGGATTGTGAAAAAACGAAGCCCGGCAAACTGGCTGGGCTCCCAGTCGTTTGTGGGAGCAGCGGATGCTCAGTCAGGAGACATCGTTGCTGCAGGTTCCGGAAGCCAAGGCTCCCCGCAGATAGAAAGCCACGGCGTGGCGAACCTACGTGGAATTCCGCATCGACGGTATTCGAGTGGAGGCGAACCCTAGAGGAAATATTTGGGACATCATCCGCGGGCGCCCTTCAAATATGTTGGTACTGGAGAACGCGATGTCGGCCGCGAGCCACCCACTGCGCAAGCACTCAGCATTACTGGTTGTGCTAGCCCTCACTGGATGCATTGGCAACACTGTGCCTTTCGGCTATGAAAGGATCCAACAGTCAACGCAGTTTGTGCAAGAAGAGCTTCTCAAAAGAATGGTGCATGACCACTGGACCCGCGATGCCATCGTTGCAGCGCTAGGCAAGCCCGATGCCGAAAATGAGACAACAAGGGTATTAGGTTACGAACGCTGCGTCGTCTCCGATGCCAAGGAAGGCTTCCTACTGATTCTGCCGCTTCCGATTTGGGGTTCAGCCGGAGATATCACCCATTGTCAGTTAGTTAAGCTCTGGCTCGACGACAACAACCAGCTCGTGAGGTGGTCGGATCGTATAGGCGTAAAGGAGATACCTGCTGAAGGCCTTCAGTCGTACAACCTTGAGTGTGACCTCGATGGATGGCTCGCGGGAGAGTCCTGCCCGGACGGCCGGCGATGGAACGTCGAAGACTGGTAGACGCAGCTTAGGTGCCTTTTCGTTAGCGATGTGCGGATTGTCAGCTTCGGATGAGAGGTCCGCTTCTGGCCGAACTCGGCAATTCCCGGGCGGCCGCTTTACTCGGCGCCAGGAGACGGCCAAACAATCCGTGCCCGAAAGTGGACCTTGTAGGCGAAAGAACGACCCGGAGCAGAAGTCGGCCCAGCTACAAAGCGGACGCTCAACGACCCGGTTCAGCGGCGGCGCGCAGCGCCGTCCGCTGCAACCGGTTGTCAGGTGGTGAGCAGCGGGAAAGCGACCGCGCCAGCAGGCAACGCCCAGTTCTTGACCAGCTCGGCCACGATCGCGTTGGTGCTCGTCAGGTGGACGCCTGCGGCTTCCATCCGACGCCAAGACATCTCTTCCGCGATCTGGTTCGATGACCCGCAAGCGTCGCATACCACCTTGACGCTGAAACCCTCCTCGACTGCGCTGATCGCCGGCGACACCATGCAGACATCCGTCGTCACGCCGGCCATCACGAAGTTCTCTCTTCCGGTGTTCCGGCACGCCGCGGCGAAAGCCGGGTCGTCCCAGGCGTTCACTACCCCCTGCCGCTTGATGCGAGCCGCGAACGCCTCTGGAAGGGACTCTTGCAGCTCCGGCATGAGAGGGCCTTGGACGTTCACGTTCGTTTCTTGGCTGGATGTCAGGACCACCGGCATGCCGGTGCCCTTGGCGAACTTGGCCAGAATGATGACGTTCCGCTGAAGCAGTGCCAGCGGAGTAGTGCTCGCCCATGTGTTTGTGCCCACTTGGTGGTCAATCAGTATCACCGCCGTGTCGTTGATGTTGAACGTCTTCATGCTTCGTCTCCTTTGACCAGAGTGTGGATTCTTCTCATCGGCAACGACTTGGACGGTCGAAGCCACCTAGCGTCAAAAGCTAAGCGACGGCGGCTACGAGGCGCGCCGATTGCAACCGCGACGGCCCGCCGCCGTACACTGCAGCGCATGGTTAGGCGGCATCGTGAGCATAGTCAGGATACAACTGCTGAGCGAAACCGTCGGACAACGCAGCGGCCGACACCGGCCAACGCACCGAAAAGAACCCCCCCTAGACCGTACCAACGGATCGTGGAGGCGATGTGTGCGTGACGACTGTAACGCGTCGACATCTCTGGCGTGGGGTCTTGGTAAGGGATGCCTGCAAAGATCACGTCGTAAATAAAACCGCCGAGAATCACGAACAAACCCGTGGCGATGAGGATGTGTGGCCAGAATTGTTTCATGGTGTGTGCAGCCGCCTAACTTCAATTAGGCCGCACGAACGCGGCAATCGATCCGGGAATCTGGGCACATCGCTGTCGCATAACAGGGCCGTCTCCGTGGCAAGCCATTGATCGGACTAAATCACCGTTCGTTTACGCCGGCGATTATGGGTCAGCGCAAGAGCCCTGGCCGCATGACGCGGTGGGCCGTCAGAACTCTCGTACGTCCGCTATCAGGTTGCTGTCGGATCCGTCTGCTTCTGGCCGAACCCGGCAATTCCCGGGTGTCCGCTTTCCCTGGCTAACTCTGGGCCAACCGGCATCTGTGCCCCGAAGCGGACACTGTAGGACCGAGAACGACCCACAGCAGAAGTTCGCCGCGCTACAAAGCGGACGTTTAACGTCTGAATTAACCCGCGCCGCGAGGCGGCGTCGGCTTGAATGAAATGTTATGCGTCTTCAATTGATTCGCCGTTCCGGCTTGAAGAGTGGAACGCCAAGGTAATGATTGTCGGAAAAATGAATCCCTTGAGGTAGGAGAGCGGGTGCCTACCTTCGGTAAAATCGACGGGCAAATGCCCGAAATGCGCCCAATAATGCGTTGCCACAAGCCCGCTGATACTGAACCACATGCCCCACAATGCCCAGCGCACGCCAAAGACAACGAGCAGTAGACTCATGCTGATAAGCACACGAAAGACCGACTGCACATTATCGAAGAGCGTATGCGCAGTGTTGCTGGTGCCTACATACATTTCGTAAAGCGTGAGGCTGTGGTAGAAGATCAGCAGTCCGGAGAGAGCAAAGATGATCAAACGCCGGACTAATAAAAGGCTGCTCGTCTGCATTACAGGTCGTGTGGTCATCTCGGCTCTCCATTTAATAGCGTTTATTAAACAGGAGGCCACCATGACTACTCTATTCCCTTCGGTCGATTTCCTACCTCCTCGATGATCAAGGCTGATTCGAGATCTAGGCGCGTCTCCAGTTTTTGTCGCGTGACCATGAATTGAACTACATGCATGTCGGTTCAACTCCCCGATGTCGTTGTAGTCTTCTATTTGGGCATGCTCGCGCACTTCGCACTGCCGGACACGCGGCCCAGTTGGGCTAGCAATCCGGGCTCGATGCCCAAGGACCGCTTCTGGCCGATTTTCCCCGTCCGCGACTGTCCGCTTTTCCTCGTTGCCGCGCAACGACCCCGAACCCAGTGTATCGACCCTGTCGCGCCTTTGACCGCGCACTTGCGCTCAGTAACCCGACTCTGCCGCACTTAACACCGCCGACTGAGTAAGTAAATCGTCTATGCGGCTAGTATCACCGCGCACTGGCGCCTGTGAACCTCATGGCAGTACTCGGGTCCCACCGCCGACTGTGCGGCTCATGGTCTTCGTGGCAATGCCTCCGGTCCGCGCACTGGCGCTTGTGAACCTCATGGCAGTGCTCGGGTCCTGCGCACACTGGCGCTTGCGACGCCCAGGTCCGCACCTCCTGCCCCCGCTCCCCGAAAGCCGCCCTTCAACGGTGAAAAACGACCCGGAGCGGTCATTTCGATTCACGTGCCCTGCCAGGATCGGAGAAATCCGAAGCAGGCCGCCACGATGCCGCAGATCGGTAGGATTGAGAGGACCATCAGCCACCAACTTCTGTGCTGTTCATCCGAACTGTATAGCCCGACCGTCTTGGGATTTACGTCGACCAGATTATTGAATCGTCGGTCGATGACCCACCCGGGCACGAAGACAATTGTCGCGGCGCCAACGATCAGAGCCCAGTCCGGGAGCGCCCACGGCACAACCGGTCTCGCGAAGATGAGGCTAACGGCGAGAAACGAAGCGGCTATCAGCGCCAGCAATGCCGCGGAAAACAGCCCAGAAAGCGCGAGGGTCGCAAAGTGACAGATGACTCTCGCAGGTTGCTCTGGGTAACGAAGGCGCAGGAAAGCGTAGTGGCGCAAATACATCCGCGTGACTAGGTCGTGCGGCAGGCCTTGCACAGTCAACTTGTCAGTCCTTATGCGATCCAAAGTCGCCGTTCGGTCGTCGACGCTTATGCGACGTCGAGAAGAGCGTGTGGATTTCGGTCGGCGACGAGCAACAGCGTTCGAGCCGCACCCGACGGCGCGCGGCGCCCTTGCTCCCAGTCCTGCAGAGTCCGGACTGAGACACCCAGCAGGGCAGCAAAGCGTGACTGCGAAAGTCCGGTCTTCTCGCGGATCGAAGCCACATCCGGGACATTGATGACGCGGCCGACTTCACCGCGCTTCAACTCACGGAGCCCATCCAGGATCTCTTGGCCGATATCTCGCTTCACCTTAGGCATTGTCCACTTCCTCGCGGATTTGCCGGAGAACGTGTGCCGGGATACTGTCGGCCACGTTCTTCGGGTACATCGTCAACATCCAGATCACTCCGCCCGCACGACGCACGTAATAAATGATCCGATAGCCGCCACGTTTGCCCCGACCCGGGGCCGCCCAACGCAGCTTTCGCACGCCGCCCGAACCTGGAATCACTGGTCCGGCCTTCGAGTCGGCGATCAATGCGGCCTGCAGGGCCGCGTACTCGGCATCGGTCAGGTACTCGAGAACCAGCTTCGTAAATGCTCGTGTCTCGATGAAACTGAACATACGCTGACTATACGGCAATGCCGTATGATGTCAATTCGAAGAGGGGCGGGGCACGGTGCAGCGCGACCGGCTGCTCCTGGCCGATTTTACGCCTAGACGAATGTCTGCATACCGAACCGCGAGGGGTCAACCCGGCCCATTGGATTGCCCTCCTTCGCCCTCTGGCCAATGACTGATAAAGGACGTTATCTTTCATTATAAATGTGCGTAGGTGACGTGCTTTGGATGGCGCGGGCCCTGATCCCTTCAGAATCCTCGCGGGCGGCCCTGGCACTGGTGCCAGTCGCCTTGACACGTTGGGACAGCTCCGGGCCGTTCGGGCGCATCGTCAGAAGTGCGTGCTTGTACTCACTGTGTGCGTTGACGCAGTCGTTGCACCCAATTACTATGACCATAGTAATCATGGTGGTTAACAGTCATGCGACGTGAAGCGACCGCAATGAACGTGCGGCAGAACCTGGGCGAGCTCCTGAACCAGGTGCAGTACCGCGGCGACTCGATCGTGGTCACCAAGGACGGCAAGCCGGTGGCGGCGCTGGTCGACTATGCGCTCTATGAACGCATCCGTCGGCTGCGCGAGTCCTTCGCGGCTCTGACCGACAAGCTCGGCCAGGTGTATGCGGACGTCCCCGCCGAGACGGCCGAGGCCGAGATCGACGCCGCGGTCCGTCACGTCCGCCGCCGGCGTTCCAGGTAGCGACCCATGAAGGTCGTGCTCGACACCAACGTGCTGGTGTCGGCGCTGCTGAAGCGCGACAGCGTCCCCGGCCAGATTCTGCAGGCGGTCTGGGACGGCACGCTCGATCTGGTGCTGAGCGAGCCGTTGCTCGCGGAACTGCGCGCGGTGCTGGACTACCCGAAGATCCGCAAGCGGCTGGTGGCGAACGCCATCGACCGTGAGCTGTTCCTCGAGCTGCTGCCGTTCTTCACGATCCAGGTGGACCTGGCCGGCACCAAGGTGCCCCGTCCGCGTGACGCGGCGGATCAAATGGTGCTCGCGACCTTGGTGGCCGGTCAGGCGGAGTGGCTGGTGACGGGTGACGCGGATCTGCTGGTGCTGGCCGACCAGTTCCCGATCCTCACGCCGGCAGCGTTCGTGGCGCGGTTCCTGGCATGACCGCCACCGCCGCCCTTCCCGTCCGGTTGCGCTCGCCGCGGTGCCGGCGCTGTTCGCCCCGCGGCCGGACGCGCTGCACGGATTAAATACAGATTGTACAAAACGTACGATTCGTATATTCTCACGCCCATCGTCCGTGAGGCTGCCCATGCGCTACATCTCGGCCACCGAGGCCAAACAGAACTTTGCCGCGGCACTCGATGCCGCACAGCACGGACCCGTAGTGATTCGCCGCCAGTCCCGAGATCAGGCGGTCCTGATCTCGCCCCAGGAATACGCACGGCTGCGCGGCGTCGCGGTCGCGGATTTCGAGGCGTTCTGCAATCGCGTCGGGGAGAAGGCCGCCAAGCGCGGCCTGACCGAACGCAAGCTCGCGGCGCTGCTGCGCTCCGATGCCTAGCGCCCGGGTCATCCTCGATACCAACGTCCTCATCAGCCGATTGCTGATCCCTCAGTCGGTCGCGAGCCGCGCGGTCAGCCGTCTGTTGCGACACGGTCAGCCGCTCGTCTCCGAGGCCACGCTCGGCGAACTCGCCCAGACGCTCGCGCGTGACAAGTTCAACCCGTACGTCAGCCTGGCGGACCGTCAGGAATTCTTCCAACTCTTTGCCCGCGTCGCGGAGTGGGTACCGGTGACCACGACGTTGCGGGTCTGCCGGGATCCCACCGACGACAAGTTCCTGGAGCTCGCGGTGGACGGCCAGGCGACGCTCCTCGTCACGGGTGACAAGGACCTGCTGGCATTGAACCCCTTTCGGACCGTCACGATTATCACGCCGACCGACGTGCTTGCGATGTCGGACGCTGCCCTGAGCGACGAGGCGTCCGATGCGCCCTGACTCTGTGCCGGGTCGAGCACCGTGTCACTGCTGCCCAAGTGATCGGTGAGCAGATACCGGGTCGAGGTCCCGCCAGCCGAGTCCCGCGTCACGAGGATGGCCGCGCCGGACGGTGTGTACACGTAATGTCGCCACTGCGTTGCGCCGCTTGGTGCCGGGCTCTCCTTCTCGAGTAGGCCCCCGAGGTAATAGGTGGTCTCGGTGCCGTTGCTGTATGAGGCAATCTGCTTCCAGCGTTGGTGGTCCGGCCCGTAGCTGAACTGACTCAGGTACGTCGTGCCGCCGATCGGCTGGGACACCTGCACTGGCAGGTTGAACGACGCCCAGGCCTGCGAGGCACCGTCACGCGTGATCTGGTTGCCATTGGCGTCGTAGGTGTAGGTGTGGCTGCCAGCCGCGGTCACCGCATGTGGATGTGATGAATTGCCGTACGTGAAGGTTCCCACGTCGGAGCGGGAACTGATGTTGCCCGAGGCGTCATAACCGGCCGAGAAGTTCGGCTGGCCGTCCAGCGTCGTGGTCGAACTGCGAAGCCAGCCGAACCCGTCGTAGAGATTGGTGACGCCGTAGCCGGTTGGCGAGCTGAATCTCGCATAGGTCTGCAGTCCGCGTACTGCTGCTGGAAGGATTCGCAGACGCGACGATCAGGCGCTGGATGAGATGGAGCGGATATTGATCTTGACCTTGTCCCAGCTTTCCTGCCGGCTTAGACGTGGACTAAGCTGCTTTCTGACGTCCTCCGACGACGGGAGAGAGGACCATGAAGGGCAAGCGATTCACCGACGAGCAGATCACCTACGCGCTGCGCCAGGCCGAGGGCGGGACGCCGGTCGCCGACGTCTGTCGGCAGATTGGCGTCAGCGAGGCGAGCTTCTACCTGTGGAAGAAGAAGTACGGCAAGCTCGGCTTGACCGAGCTCAGAGAGCTGCGCCAGTTGCGCGATGAGAACGCACGCCTGAAGCGACTGGTGGCCGACCTGACGCTCGACAAGCACATCCTGGGGGAAGTCGTCCGAAAAAAGCTCTGAGGCCAGCGCGCCGCCGCGCGCTGGCCGAGTGGATTCAAGGGCGATTCCAGACCAGCGTACGCAAGGCGTGTCGTCTGGCGGAGTTTTCGCACACTGCGTGGCACGCGAAGAGCACGGCCCGTGACCAGTCGGCATTGCGGTTGCGTATCCGCGAGATCGCACATGCCAGGCCGCGGTTCGGGTACCAGCGCATCCACGTGATGTTGCGACGGGAGGGTTGGCTCGTGAACAAGAAGCGCGTCCATCGCTGGTATCGGATCGAGGGCCTGCAGCTGCGCATGCGCGTGCGTCGTCGCAAGCACATGTGCCTGCATCGCGGACCGGTGCCGCAGGCGCAGCGCACCCACGAGCGCTGGAGCATGGATTTCGTCCACGATCAGTTGTTTGATGGCCGGCCATTTCGCGTGCTCACCGTGGTCGATCAGTTTAGTCGACAATCACCGGTGCTTGAGCCGCGTCATTCATTCGGCGGTGGCGACGTCGCTGCGGTCCTCGACAGGGCCATCGCACGCACGGGAACGCCGCTGTCGATCACCGTGGATCACGGCACCGAGTTCACGTCGCGAGTTCTTGAGGACTGGGCCTATCGGCGCGGGGTGAAGCTCGACTTCATCCGCCCGTGAAAACCGACTGAAAACGGGCACATAGAATCGTTTAATGGCAGGCTGCGTGACGAGTGCCTGAACGTCACGCAGTTCCTGTCGATAGACGATGCGCGGGCCAAGATCGACGCCTGGCGTATCGACTACAATGCACATCGACCGCACAGCTCGCTCGGCAACCTGACACCGAACGAGTTCGCCAGAAAGCGTCAGGATAACCGGACGTCAGAAGTGGCCAGTCTCTAACGTCGAACCGTCAGGGAACGGGGGCAAGGTCATAGGCACCGAAACTCTAGTTACGAATTGTTCGAAAAACGGACCAACGTCAATCTAGCGCCGACTCTAGATCACTGCGCTACTCACGTGCGGGGAAACCTCGCCATGATACTCAATAGGCAGACAATCACTTAGGCACACTTGTGTGCCATTGCTTTTATCTTGCCCTCGCAGCTCCAATCGCGATGGTCGTAGCGCGGATCCTGTCATCAACCTTGCAGTCAGGCCCGTTATCAAAGCAAGAGGCGCTCACATCTTCTGGATTGAAGTAATAAATCAACCGGCCGCCCGTTAAAAAGTTTACGTAAGAACCGTCGGCCTCTCCGTACACAAACTTCCCACTTGGGTACGCCCGTTCCAATTCCGCCAGCTGCGAACCGACGCTCAAGCCATACTGATCTTTCACTGCCGAGGACGAGATCAATATTCTCGCGAGAGAATTGCTGAGATCGAAAACACATTTGAGATGAACGGTTGCAGACAGATGTACCTCGTAAATTTTATACTCGTCCCCCTCCCAATTTTCGGACCGCACGTCATAGGGCAATCCCAATTTACGTACCTGATCCTCCGTCATTCCCACGGCAATCCCCGCAATACTCCCGGCCTCTGCATCGATAGAGAACCGATGATTGTAGGCGCCATCAGCGGCACCTGTGGCGTTGCACCCGCCAAAGCAAAGTAACGCCAGAACATAGGCCGCTGATGCTAAACGAACTGCCATATCATCGACTCCTCAGTGGCATTGCTCGTCTTTTCAGCGCCGCGGAATTGCCTGATGTACCCAGTCTATAAACCGACCCTGGATGCCTGTCCGGCGTAGATCGACGTGAACTCCACGCCCATCCGTGTACTCATTGACACGACTAAACTCACCGGATTCGTGCGCCGCATTTGCGGTTTCTGCTGGTGACCGCCCCTGGATTGCGATGTCAGCAGCCTGATCAACGCCGGTAGTCAAATGCGAACTATTGGGAGCGCCACCAACAGCTTCGTTCTGCTCCGGCGTCCGGAGGCCGCTTGTCACTTGAACAGTCGTACTCTCCTTCTCACTAAAGTCCAGCAAGTGGCTTTGCATAGTTGGCGTAACTGCTGCGGGGTCACCACCAGCGGATCTCTGAGGCATAAATTCTATTGAGCCACCAGGCATCATTACCTTCGCTCCAGAATCAATACTAGTCGTATCGTACGTACGATCAACCGTGACCGAGCCGCTTGGATTAGTGGTTGATGTAAGAATCTCCGAGCAAGAAGAGCTGCCGCCTCGGGCCATGACATCATCACAAGTCATCCCTGTCGGATCCACCCTATTCCCCGGATCATTCCCCACATAGGCATAGAGATTCAGGTCATCCTACTTGTTTTCATCGGCTGTTGGGCACGCCAGCGAGACGTCGCTAACTCGCTTGAGGTTGCGCCCTTCCGGATGACAGTTCGCCTCATTGAGATGAATTGCGAAGTCGTTAACGGTGTCGACAAAAGCACAACGGAATCCGTGGTCCATTTTATATGCCACGAGAAATCCTCCGTCGACGGCTTTCACGCCATAGAGCCGCTTTACAAAGGTTCCGCTGCGCGCTGCTAGAAGGGCGTTCCAGTCCATTTGGCCGTTTCTTGAGTACGTTAACTTGTCCCAGAGTTCCAAGTAGATTTGTTCGTGGTCCGACTTTGCCGGCCCTTCGAGATACCCGTTCGACCTCAGAAACGACCGCGCCGCGCAAACCGCTTTTCTTTGTTCGTCATTGGTACCGCCAATAGCACTATTTGTTTCGCACGCGGCCGCCAACAAGGACAACAAAGCAATGACAAGTAGTCGCGTAATCATTGACTGCGACTCCTGCTGTCTTGCTGCAAATCATTCAGCGCACGCCGGACCTCTCGCGCCTCTGAAGGCGTCAGACTACCGCTTACGACGCGAGCTCTGTATTGGCCACCGGAACGTTCGATGACAATGACCTTGCCGTCCCGAGTGATGTAGTTTGGATAGCCCCGCTCGACTGCGGTGTGATCTCCTCTTCCGCGACCTAGGTAACCGGGCTCTATGCCGTAGTCTGAATTGTTCGGATGCGAATGCTCGATCGCTACGGTCGCAGTTGTAGGCGTCACGCCTGTTTGCTGACCTGCTGAGTTGTCCTTGCCTTGTTGCGTAGTTCCTGCCGTCAACGTTCCATCGCTGGCACGATCAATAGTCGTCCCGCGTTCCGTGTTTTTGTTCTCGAGGCCCGGGGCCGTCTCGGTTGCCTTCGTGTCAACATCGGGTTTGGATACCGTTGTCTGCGTGCCGTCCTTCTTTTCGCTATAGGCGGTCGCGTCAATACACTTCCCTGCGAGCCCCTGGCCGCTAGTATCAGTGCATCCGGCAAGACCACTCGGATCAGTTCGATCTAACGGGTCATTCCCCACATACGCATACAGGTTGTAGTCATCCTGGTACCCGATGGGGTCGGTCTGCATGAACCGCCCCAGCGCGGGATTATAGAACCGCGCCTTGTAGTAGTAGAGCCCGATCTGCGGTATCGCGGCCTGGCCGGTGTACTGGAAGCGCCCGGTGTTGGCGGAGCCTTGCTTGCCATATTCATCGTAGGCGTTGATTGCGAGCAGGCTGCCGGTCGGCGCGGTCGCAAACGCAATGACTGAGCCTTGATGGTTACTGTGAAGCCAGCGTGCGGGCGCCCCGCCGCTGGGATAC
>JALHUQ010000347.1 GCA_022866645.1 Woeseiaceae bacterium
CTTTACGCGATGATTTTCGCGACTACGCCGGCGCCGACGGTGCGACCACCTTCGCGAATCGCGAAGCGAAGACCATCTTCCATTGCAATCGGTGCAATCAATTCGACAACCATCTGTACGTTATCGCCCGGCATTACCATTTCCGTGCCTTCCGGCAACTCGCACGCACCCGTTACGTCCGTCGTACGGAAGTAAAACTGCGGACGATAGCCCTTGAAGAACGGCGTATGACGACCACCCTCATCCTTGGTCAGAATGTAAACTTCTGCCTCGAACTTGGTGTGCGGTGTTATCGATCCCGGCTTCGCCAGTACCTGACCTCGCTCAACGTCCTCGCGCTTCGTACCACGAAGCAGAACGCCCACGTTGTCGCCAGCCTCGCCACGATCCAACAGCTTCCTGAACATCTCGACACCGGTGCAAGTCGTCTTCTGCGTATCGCGGATACCCACAATCGCCAGCTCGTCGCCCACGTTGACCACACCGCGCTCGATACGACCCGTTACCACCGTGCCACGACCTGAAATCGAGAACACGTCCTCAACCGGCAGCAGGAAATCACCATCCACAGCTCGCTCCGGCTGCGGGAAGTAACTGTCCATCGCCTCAACCAGCTTCACCACCGACGGCACACCGATGTCCGAAGTATCACCCTCAAACGCCTTCAGCGCGGAGCCCGTTATGATCGGCGTGTCGTCGCCCGGGAACTCGTAGGTCGACAGAAGATCTCGGATCTCCATCTCAACCAGTTCCAGCAACTCTTCATCATCGACCTGGTCCGCTTTATTCATGTACACAATAATGTGCGGAACACCCACCTGACGGGCCAGCAGGATGTGCTCGCGCGTCTGTGGCATGGGACCGTCAGCGGCCGATACCACCAGGATCGCACCGTCCATCTGCGCCGCTCCCGTGATCATGTTCTTCACGTAATCCGCGTGCCCCGGACAGTCAACGTGCGCGTAGTGACGTCCAGCACTCTCGTACTCAACGTGTGCCGTCGCAATCGTGATACCGCGCTCCCGCTCTTCGGGGGCTTTATCGATCTGATCGTAGGCCGATACCGTGCCACCATAGATTTCCGCCATGCACTTCGTCAGCGCTGCCGTCAGTGTCGTTTTACCGTGATCAACGTGACCAATCGTGCCTACGTTTAAATGCGGCTTGTTTCTTACAAATTTTTCTTTAGACATAAGCTGAGCTCTCGCAAATTAACCTTTGTTTATGATTGTATCGGCCACGTTCTGCGGCACTTCCGAATACTTCTCGAACTCCATTGAGTACACAGCACGCCCCTGGCTCATAGAACGCAAGTGCGTGGCATAACCGAACATCTCGGCCAGCGGTACCTCAGCACGAACCGTTTTGCCCATGGGCGTATCGTCCATACCCTGTGTCAGACCGCGACGTCGATTCAAATCGCCCATCACGTCCCCCATATAATCCTCAGGTGTCACCACGTCGACCTTCATGATCGGCTCCAGCAGCACAGGATCCGCGTTTGTCGCGCCATCCCTGAAAGCCATCGAGCCAGCGATCTTAAACGCCATTTCGCTGGAGTCAACATCATGATACGAGCCGTCGTACAAAGTCACCCTGCAATCCACCATCGAAAAGCCACCGACAACACCGTTTTCCATCTGCTCCTGCACGCCACGATCGACGGCCGGTATGTATTCTTTGGGTACTACGCCGCCAACAATTCCATTGACGAATTCGTAACCTGACCCTCTCGGCAGGGGTTCTATGCGCAGATAAACGTGGCCGTATTGACCGCGACCACCCGATTGCCGCACAAACTTGCCTTCCTGCTCCACCGTCTTGCGTATCGTCTCGCGGTACGCAACCTGCGGTTTACCAACATTCGCCGCGACCTGGAACTCACGCTTCATACGGTCGACGATGATGTCGAGATGGAGTTCTCCCATCCCCGAAATTATCGTCTGCCCGGACTCGTCATCCGTATGAACACGAAAAGATGGGTCTTCTTTCGCGAGCTTTTGCATCGCGGCGCTCATCTTATCCTGATCTGCCACTGTTCTTGGCTCAACCGCGACCGAGATAACCGGTTCCGGAAATGTCATGCGCTCGAGCGTAATTCTTTTCGCAATATCGCAAAGCGTATCGCCTGTCGTAACATCCTTTAAGCCAACTGCCGCCGCGATATCCCCGGCGCGGACTTCCTTAATCTCTTTTCGATCATTCGCGTGCATTTGCAAGATTCGCCCAACACGCTCTTTCTTGCCCTTTGTCGGGTTGTAAATCGTGTCACCAGAATTTAACACTCCTGAATACACGCGGAAGAATGTCAGATTGCCGACGAAACTGTCTGTCGCAATCTTGAACGCCAGCGCAGCAAACGGTTCCTTGTCATCCGCGTGCCGTACATCTTCCGTATCATCATCTTTGATGCCCAATACTGCTGGCACATCAAGTGGCGAGGGCAAGTATTCGACGACTGCATCAAGTACGGCCTGTACGCCTTTGTTCTTAAACGCCGAGCCGCACATTACTACAACGATGTCACCCGACAATGTCCGCGCCCGAAGCCCTTTACGAATCTCATCTTCAGTGAGTTCGGTATCGCCGAGAAACTTATCCATAAGTTCCTCGTTAGCTTCGGCTGCTGCCTCGATCATTTTTGCACGCCAAACTTCAGCTTCCGCCCTTAGCTCGGCAGGGATTTCGTGAGCTTCGTAGGTCATGCCCAGGTTGCTCTCGTCCCAGTAAAGCGCTTTCATCTTTATAAGATCGATAACGCCTGTAAACTTTTCTTCCGCGCCGATCGGTAGTTGCACCGGCACTGGATTTGCACCGAGACGTTTCACCAGCTGGCCAACGACGCGCAGGAAATCAGCACCCACACGATCCATCTTGTTGACAAAGACCAAACGAGGTACGCCGTACTTGTTGCCTTGCCGCCAGACCGTCTCGGTTTGCGGCTCTACGCCGCCTACCGCACACAACACTGTTACTGCGCCATCAAGCACTCTTAATGAACGCTCGACTTCGATCGTAAAATCAACGTGCCCCGGAGTATCAATAATGTTGATTCGGTGCTCGTCGTACTGCTTGTCCATTCCAGACCAGAAACAGGTTGTCGCGGCTGACGTAATCGTAATACCGCGTTCCTGTTCCTGTTCCATCCAGTCCATGATGGCTGCGCCATGATGAACTTCGCCTAGCTTGTGCGATACACCTGTATAAAACAGCACACGTTCCGTCGTCGTTGTCTTGCCCGCATCGATATGGGCCATAATTCCGATATTACGGTATCGCTCAATAGGGGTTGTGCGAGCCACGGCAAAGCCTTTTACCAGCGGTAGTGCGAGAACGCCTTATTCGCTTCTGCCATGCGGTGCGTGTCTTCTTTCTTCTTGACCGCAGTACCACGATTTTCAGCAGCATCAAGCAACTCGTGAGCCAGGCGATACGCCATCGATTTTTCGCTGCGCTTACGTGCAGCATCGATTATCCAACGCATGGCAAGTGTCTGCCGTCGAGCCGGGCGTACTTCGACCGGGACCTGATAAGTAGCTCCGCCAACGCGACGTGCCTTTACTTCGACAGCTGGCTTTACGTTGTCCAGTGCTGTTTCAAGCAACTCAAGCGCTTTCTCACCGGTTTGCGTTTCTTTTTCAGAGATACGATCCAGAGCACCGTAGATGATGCGCTCAGCAACGGATTTCTTGCCGTCATTCATGATCATGTTCATGAATTTTGCAAGCAGATGACTACCGTACTTGGGATCGGGCAGAATCGTTCGTTTAGGGGCCTGTGATCTTCTGGACATTTTGGTCTATCTCAACTTTATGACTTAGGGCGCTTCGTTCCATACTTGGAACGGCCTTTGCGACGATCGGCTACGCCAGAACAATCCAGTGTGCCGCGTACGGTGTGATAACGAACACCTGGCAAATCCTTTACACGACCGCCGCGGATCAGCACAACGCTATGTTCCTGCAGGTTATGGCCTTCACCGCCGATATAACTCGTCACCTCAAATCCGTTCGTCAGGCGCACACGAGCAACTTTCCGCATTGCCGAGTTCGGTTTTTTCGGTGTCGTCGTGTAAACACGCGTGCAAACGCCGCGCTTTTGCGGACTGGCGTTGAGCGCCGGTACGGTGCTCTTTACGGGCTTCGTAGCGCGTGGTTTGCGTACTAACTGATTCACTGTGGCCATGGGCCTTCACTCTTTATTTTTGTCGGAAAAAACCGGAAATCGCCTTGGCGAGCTCCGAATAAAACAGGGCCCGCCTGTTGGCGAGCCCCGGTATTAAGGGCGGGCATTTTAGTGATGCGGGCAACTCAGTGTCAAGCCAGCATCTCCTCAGGCCCGCCAGGGCCTGTAAGCTATTGATTTTACTGGGCACTTATTGCTTATTCGCCACCTTCCGCAGCCAAATCAGTTTCCGCTGCCGCAAGCACTTCGTCTGCAGACTCACTATTCGACGAATCGCCTATTGAGTCCATGAGCGCCGCCGCCTCAGCGTCGGCCATCTGCTTTTCTTCCAGCTTCTTCAATTGATCAGCCAGGTCCTGCTCGCGCGTGCGTCGTCGATCGGCGTGATGCGCGAAGCCGGTACCGGCCGGAATCAATCGACCAACGATTACGTTCTCTTTCAGACCGCGCAAGTCGTCGCGCAACCCGCGCACAGATGCTTCGGTCAGTACTCGAGTCGTTTCCTGGAAGGACGCAGCCGAGATGAACGATTCGGTTGCGAGCGACGCCTTGGTGATTCCCAAAAGGATCGGTTCGATGGTCAGCGGCTCTTTGTTCTGGGCCAGCAGCTGTTCTTCGACCTCGAAGAAGCGTGCCTTGTCGATCTGCTCACCACGCAGGTAGTTACTGTCACCCGGTGTGGCAACAATGACCTTACGCAGCATCTGGCGAATAATCACCTCGATGTGCTTGTCATTAATCTTCACACCCTGGAGGCGGTAAACGTCCTGAATTTCCTTAACGAGGTAGTTCGCCAGATTCTCAATGCCGCGCAGTCGCAGAATATCGTGCGGGTTCGGCTCGCCGTCGGCAATAATTTCGCCTCTGGCAACCTGCTCACCCTCGAACACGTTAAGGTGACGCCACTTCGGGATCAGCTCTTCGTAACCGTCGGTCTCGCCGGTAATTACCAGTCGACGCTTGCCCTTGGTTTCCTTGCCGAAGCTGACCGTACCGGTATGCTCCGCCATGATCGCAGGCTCTTTTGGCTTGCGAGCTTCGAAACGATCCGCAACACGCGGCAGACCACCGGTAATGTCACGAGTCTTTGAGGATGCCTGCGGTATACGAGCGATAATGTCACCAACAGAAACACTTGCTCCGTCAGCCAGCGATATGATCGCGCCAACCGGCAGCGCGTAGACGGCTGGAATTTCGGTGTTGGCGAAGCAAATCTCCTTGCCGTCCTCACCAATCAGTTTGGCAACAGGACGCAAGTCCTTGCCGGAACCGGTACGGCTCTTAGGATCAAGAACAACGATGCTGGTCAGGCCAGTAAATTCGTCGACCTGTTCCTGGACGGTGATACCGTCGATGAAGTCCTCGAATCGGATCTTACCCTCAACCTCGGTGACAACCGGGTGAGTATGCGGATCCCAGCTGGCGAGAATTTGCCCCTGCTTGACGTCGACACCGTTCTCGATGGTGATCGTCGCGCCGTAAGGAACCTTGTAGCGCTCGCGCTCCTGACCCTGATCATTCATAACAATGATCTCACCGGAACGAGACACAGCAACAAGATAGCCTTTGTGATGCGCGACCGTCTTGATATTGCGCAAGTGAGCAATACCGTTGGACTTGATCTCAATGTTGCTGATCGCAGCAGAACGAGACGCAGCACCACCGATATGGAAGGTACGCATGGTCAACTGCGTACCCGGTTCACCGATTGACTGTGCCGCGATTACGCCAACAGCCTCACCAATATTGATTCGGTTGCCGCGCGCGAGATCGCGTCCGTAGCACTGTGAACAAACGCCGTAGCGAATATCACAGGTGATAGGTGAACGAACCATCATGTGATCGATCTTGAGATCATCAAGCTCTTGAACGGTTGCCTCGTCCAGCATGGTGCCGGCGTCGAATGCAACCCTGTCAGTGCCTGGAATCAGAACTGGCTCAGCCAAAACACGACCTAACACACGATCACGCAAAGGCTCAACGATGTCGCCACCTTCAACAATTGGCGTCATCGCGACACCGTTGCGAGTTTGACAATCGACTTCAGTCACGACGAGATCCTGCGCGACGTCAACCAGACGGCGTGTCAGGTAACCCGAGTTAGCGGTCTTAAGCGCAGTATCGGCCAGACCTTTGCGAGCACCGTGAGTTGAAATAAAGTATTGCAGTACGTCCAGACCCTCGCGGAAGTTAGCCGTAATCGGCGTCTCGATAATCGATCCGTCTGGCTTCGCCATCAGGCCACGCATACCAGCGAGCTGGCGAATCTGCGCGGCAGAACCACGAGCGCCCGAGTCGGCCATCATGTAAATCGAGTTGAACGATTCCTGCTCGACCATCTTGCCCTTGGAATCCTTGACGGTTTCCGTACCGAGCTTGTCCATCATCGCTTTCGCGACTTGATCGTTGGTGCGAGACCAGATGTCGACAACCTTGTTGTAGCGCTCGCCGTCGGTTACGAGACCGGAACCGTACTGGTCCTGAATCTCTTTCACCTCCGCCTCTGCGACAGCAAGAATCGCTTCCTTGCTCTCGGGAACGACCATATCGTTGACACCGATCGAGACGCCAGCACGCGTTGCCTCGCGGAAACCCGTGTACATCAGGCGGTCGGCGAAAATGACGGTCTGCTTCAGGCCCAGTTGGCGATAGCAGGCGTTGATGACACTGGAAATGGCTTTCTTCGTCATCGCCCGGTTGACATGCGTGAATTCCATACCCTTCGGCAGAATTCCCGACAACAATGCACGACCAACCGTTGTGTCTACACGTTTTGTAACCTCAACCAGTTCGCCTTTCTCGTTGCTTTCGTGAATCGTCACACGGATCTTCACCCTGGCCTGCATTTCGGCAGCACCGGCTTCATAAGCGCGACGCGCCTCATCCAGGTTCGCAAGTATCATGCCCTCGCCCTTCGCATTCACTTTCGTACGGGTCATGTAGTAAAGACCCAAAACGACGTCCTGCGACGGTACGATGATCGGATCACCGTTAGCCGGAGACAAAATATTATTTGACGACATCATTAACGCGCGTGTTTCGAGCTGCGCTTCGATTGACAGCGGCACGTGCACGGCCATCTGGTCACCGTCGAA
>JALHUQ010000348.1 GCA_022866645.1 Woeseiaceae bacterium
CTTTTGCTCGGTCCAACTCGAGAATGGGTGGGTCGACGCGGCTATGGGTGCGAGGCCGTGTCGACCGGCAACCTGAATGATATTGCTGCGCAGCAAGGATAAATCGGCTCTTACTTCCTGCACGTTCTTGCAGACCTTGGTGCCGACTTCAATTTGCGAGCGCAGCAGTTCGGTGGTGACTTGCGAGCCGCACATTGCCTCGGCTTCGGCCATCAGTGTCGGCGGCGGATCCACTACAAGGGCACGAGTCTCCTTGTCGACAAGCAGATATTCTTCTTCAACGCCGATCGTGAACGCTGGTTCGTTGCCCCTCATCGCTTAACCTCGTCTCATCTAGTCGTTTTGGTATGGACTTAATGACTTCGTGCATCAGCTTCGCGATTACGTCCACGCCGTCATCGCTGTCGATCAGGTCCTGGCGAATCTCGATGCCGACATGCGGCAAGCCCCTGGCTTCAGCATGGTGATCAATCGTGAAATCCTGCGGCGCCTTACCCGAGTAAGGCTCGTTATCGCCAACCTGATACCCGGCCAAGCGGAAGTCCTCAAGAAAAATGTCGCGCAATCGTGTATCCGTGTCCCAAAGCACACCGATCTCCCACTTGCGCGACTCTCCATTCATGACCGGCGTAAAACTGTGCACGGCGATGAACGCGGGTCCGGGCATAATATCATCGTGCAGGCGCTGCACATGCTTGTCGACAGCATTGTGGTAGGGCCAGTAGAGTGTGTTTGCACGAAGATCCTTATCAACCTGATGCAGATTTTTGTTGCCCGGGACGATGGTGCCATCGCCGTATTCAAGAAACGCACTGGGATCCATTAACTGCCGATTGCAATCGACAATCAGTCGCGAATATTGAGCAAGGACAGCGGTAACGCCGAGGCTCGTCGCCAACCTTTCGGTCAAGGGTCCCGCGCCGATATCAACGGCAAGATGGCAGCGCCTGGCGAAAGGATCCAGTCCCATATCGCCCAAAGACCTGGGAAATCGGCAGCTGGCGTGATCGCAGACCAGCAGTATCGGCACAACGGACAAGGGATTCAATATCTGAAATGGACCGGGCTCATCCGCAGACAGCAGCTGTGGAGATAGTCCGGACGTGTTTTCGGGAGAGGTGCCAACAGTCATTTTCGCAGTGTACCGCATCAATCGCGCTACGCCACTCGTGGACACTGCGGATAGAACTTATTTATGTGCGACTACTCGCTGTTGTCACGCCTATGCCAGTAGCTGACCTGCTTTCTTCCCCCACGGCTCGAAAGACTTCACCGACGCCGGCCGCGCGATGTAATAGCCTTGAGCGAACTCGATACCGAGTGCGCCAAGTTTATCCAACACAATTTTAGTTTCCACACGCTCCGCGATCGTCTCTATGCCCATTGCATGGCCTACGGAGCTAATCGCCATGACCATGCTTTCATCGACGGCGTCTTCCGCGACATTGCGAATGAACTGGCCGTCAATCTTCAAGTAGTCGACGGGCAGATTCTTGAGGTAAGTGAAGGAAGACAAGCCGCTGCCAAAATCATCAAGTGAGAACTTGCAGCCGAGTTTCTTCAGGGTCTGCATGAAGTGCACGACTCGCGACAAGTTCGAAATTGCGGCCGTTTCCGTGATCTCGAAACATATCGCACCATTGGGCAGCTTCTGCCTTTTGAGTTCATCGATGACGAATTCGAGGAAGCGATCCTCACTCAGCGAGGTGCCGGAAAGATTGATCGCGAGGGTATAACGAGCTTCGCCGGTGTCATTTCGATCGGCGAGCTCGGTCAGGGCCTCATGAATCACCCATCGATCCAGGGTCGACATCAGGTTGTATCGTTCTGCGGCCGGAATGAACTGATCCGGACCAACCAGCTCGCCCTCCTCATCGCGCATCCGCAGCAGAAGCTCATAATGACCACGGCTGTTGCCATTGTGTTTGCCGATGCCAATGATCGGCTGGAAGAACAGTTCGAGGCGATCCTCTTCGACAGCACTCGTGATCCGCGATACCCACTTCATCTCCTCATGGCGTAGCGACACATCGCTGTCCCTGTAGAGGTGGACCTGATTGCGACCCATGTCCTTGGCCGAGTAACACGCCACGTCAGCAGAACTCATCGCGCCCGCGACGTCTCCGTTTTCGCTCGAAATAATGACAACACCGATTGAGCACCTGACGGTCGTGAATGAATCCTTCCACTCGAATCGATATCCTTCGATGGAACCTCGGATATCCTCTGCAACCTGAATTGCACGCTCTTCGCTGCAACGCTCCAACAGAATGCCAAACTCATCGCCGCCGAGGCGTGCCAGCATGTCGGTGGAACGTATTTTCGCCTGAATTTGCTCCGACAATTGTCGTAGCAAAGCATCTCCAGCAATATGTCCAAAGGTATCGTTGACCACCTTGAACTGATCAAGATCGAGGTATAACAAAGCATGTGTTTCTTCGGCGCTGCCGCGAGTTTTCTCAAGCGCACCGACCAGGCAATTTTCAAACTCCCGACGATTGATCAAACCCGTCAGCGTGTCGTGTGACGCTTGGTAGCTCAGTTGACGGAACAGACGTGATTCCTTGCTGATGTCATGGAAGACCATAACGGAGCCAATGATATTTCCGATACGATCTCGAATAGGCGCCGCGGAGTCCTGAATAGGCACCTCGTCGCCATTCTTCGTAATTAATACTGAATTTTCGGCGACCGCAATGACGCGGCCTTCCTTCAGGCAACGAACGACCGGGTTTTCTACCGTCGCCCGCGTGTATTCGTTGACGATCATCATGATTTTTGTAACCGGAGCATTTTGAGCGCTGCGCATGTCCCAGCCCGTGAGGTCCTGCGCGACAGGGTTGATGTAATCGACATTGCCGTCGGCATCTGTCGTGATCACACCGTCACCGATAGACTGGAGCGTCACCTGTGCACGTTCTTTCTCTTCGAAGATCCGTGTTTCAGCACGCTTGCGATCGGAGATATCGGTGATCGTGCCTTCATGCGCAACAATTTGGCCGCGCTCATCTTTGATAGCCCGGGAGTTTTCCAGCACAACGATTTGAACGCCATCTTTCCGACGCAAGCGGTACTCGAAATTCTTGACTACCCCCTGTGCCTCGAGACGAGCAAATACACGTTCCCGGTCAATGGGGTTGACGTACAGCACAGTCGTCTTACCGGCCGCCTTCATGTCCTCGACGCTCTCGTAGCCCAGCATCTCTACCAGCGCTGGATTCGCCGCAATGATGTCGCCCTCGCGCGAGGCAATGTAAACGCCGTCTACGACGTTTTCGAACAAGCCGCGATAGCGCGCTTCACTGCTGCGAA
The DNA here is from genome assembly GCA_022866645.1 of Woeseiaceae bacterium. Classification (GTDB taxonomy): domain Bacteria; phylum Pseudomonadota; class Gammaproteobacteria; order Steroidobacterales; family Woeseiaceae; genus UBA1847. The sequence goes on from JALHUQ010000348.1 coordinate 3,313, forward strand.
GTTTGTCTTCATCCTGCTGGCGCTTGATGGCAATACCGGCCAGACGCGCCATACCACTTAACTTGTCGAGTTCGGCCGTTGTTGGAGCGCGTGACTCGTCGATATAGGCGTCCAAAGTGCCGACTACACGACCGGCGGCTCCATATATCAGGAACGACCAGACTGCCTTGATGCCGGCTTCGGTCGCTACTTTGCGTCGACCCTCCCATGCGGCATCCTTTTTTATGTTTTTGCTGATGCGGTCTTGCGTGTGATAAACGGCCGCGCCGCAAGTCAGACTTTCAGCGTCAACTTTGACGAAGTCGAGGCACAATTTGAATTTCTCGGGCAAGCTCGGCGCCTGCTCGACCGACAGTGTTTGACTCTTGACATCAAGCCGCATGATGGCGGCCTTAAAGTTACCGCCCAATTTTTCAACGAATCGGCAAATGGCGCGCATGGTTCGATCATGTGGTGTACTGGCCGCAATCATTTCCAGTACCTTGTTCTGTGCGTACGACAACGCTTCTTCGCGTTTGCGGTCGGTGATGTCAGTGATGCTGACCCGAACCAGTCGCCGATCAGCGGATGGCAGTTGACTGAATCGCACTTCGCACGGAAATTCTCGTCCGTCTGAATCCTGGTGCATCCATTCAAACGTCGGGTTCTCGCCTTTGAACACACGATCAATATAGCCCCGGCGAATGCCGAAAGATGGCGTGCCATCGGGTTGCGTCTTTGGACTGATGGCTTCGGGACCTACCGTCAGCAAGCGGGCACGAGACAAATTGAACAAGATGCAGGCTTTGTCATTGGCATCCGTGAATCGATTCTGGTCAACGTCGAACACAATGATCGCCTCAGGCGCATTTTCAACGAGGGCGCGATAGCGGCCTTCATTTTCGCGTAGCGAATTTTCGGACGACTTGCGATCTGTGACGTCCCGCAGGCTAATGACATAAATCTCTCCGCCGGGCGTTGCCAGACGACTTGCATTAACCTCTGCAACAAATCGCTGGCCGTCGGAGCGCAATGCGTCTAGCTCACCGTCGACGAGATCAATATTCGTATCCTCGAGATTGGACATGTATGGCGCGAGGAAATCGCCGATAGCCTGATCCCTGGCGTC
>JALHUQ010000349.1 GCA_022866645.1 Woeseiaceae bacterium
CGCGAATTCGTAGCAACCGTATGGGAAAACTGGCTGGGCTAAGGATCTTTGCCGTGGCTGCGAACCGAATCAATGCCTATAATTCACGACCCGGATGACATCACTAAAGAGGGCAATGTGGCAACCATAGCAGGAACCATCGACCAGAATCTGATTCCGGCGAATGCGCAGAATATCTACGGCGTTCGACTGAAGGACTTGCCGCTGAGTTGTCCAATGTCTGGCATGTACCTGTGGAATTCGCACCCCAGGGTCTATCTCCCTGTCGAGGCCACCGGCGAGGCAATGTGTCCGTATTGTGGCGCCGTATACCAGATGACGGGGGCCGGCGAATAGTCGGGCCATGCACATCGTAACCGGCGGTGCCGGATTTATCGGAAGCAATATTGCAAGAGCGCTGATCGAGCGGGGATGTGACGACGTTGTTGTCGTCGACGATCTGACTGACGGTCATAAGTTTGTCAACATCGCTGACCTGAACATTGCAGATTATCTCGACAAAGATGAATTTGCCGCGCGCTTGTCGACGGACAAAGGCTTTGCGAAAGGTATCACTGCGATTTTGCATCAGGGAGCTTGCTCTGAGACGACCGAGTGGGATGGTCATTTCATGATGCAAAACAACTACAGCTACTCGAAGACCTTGCTACATCATTGCCTACTGCAAAAGACGCCGTTTATCTATGCGTCATCGGCGGCCGTCTATGGTGGCTCGGCGGAGTTTGTTGAAGACCCATTGTTTGAGCAGCCCCTGAATGTATACGGTTACTCCAAAATCCAGTTTGACCGTTATGTTCGGCGCGTCGCTCAAGGTGCCCAGAGCCAGGTGGTCGGACTTCGTTATTTCAACGTCTACGGCCCGGGTGAACAGCACAAAGGTTCCATGGCGAGCGTTGCTTTTCATTTTGACAAGCAGATACGGGAAGAGGGTGAAGCAAGATTGTTCGCGGGCACGGATGGCTATGCCGACGGTGAACAGTTGCGCGACTTCGTCTACGTTGAGGATATTTGCAACGTCAACCTGTGGTTCCTCGACAACCCCGGCGCCTTTGGCATCTTCAACGTCGGCACCGGCAGGGCGCAAAGCTTCAATGCTGTCGCCAATGCGGTCATCAAGTGGCACCGCAACGGCAAGATTCGATACGTGCCTTTTCCTGAGCACCTCAAAGGCGCCTATCAGAATTACACCCAGGCCGACCTGACGCAGCTCAGACAGTCCGGTTGCGACGTGGAGTTTCGGGCGGTTGAAGACGGCGTGAGAGACTATCTGGATCGGATGGCCTAGCTGCTAAGCATGTCCTCGTACACAGCAATCGTTTCGCGAGCCGTTTTTTCAACGGTGAAGTCCGTTAGCACACGTTGCCTCGCCGCTGCACTCATGCGCTTCAGCAATTCGCGGTCATTGTAAAGCTGCAGGATTTTTTCCCTGATTGCGACCGGATCGCCGGGCTCGACAACAAATCCGGAGACATTGTTTTCGACCAACTCCGGACTGCCGCCGGAATTGGTAACAATGGGCACGACGCCTGCGATCATTGCTTCCAGCATCGCTCGAGGCAGGCCTTCACGCTTTAGCGACGGCAATACCGAAACGTCGACGCCTTTCAGTATCCATGGCATCCGTTTCAGGAAGCCGTGCAAGTGGATATTCTCTGCGTAGCTGTTTTTCGCCACCAGCTCCCGATGCAGCGGGCTGTCCATTTTCGTACCGGCCATCAGTACGTGAATGTTAAGGCCTTTGGGGAGGCCATTGATAGCCTCGATAAACACCGGTATGCCTTTTCTGGGAACGGCGCGTGCCGTACAGGCCACAACAAAGGCGCCATCGGGAATTCCGAACTGAGCAAGATCTTCGGCTTCACCCTCATAAAGGCCCGGCTTGTGGCCCTTGTGCACGGTTACCGGTACATCGCGCCGCAAACGCAGGCCCGGCATGCCCAGATCAAGCAAGCTACGCCGGATAGCGTCGCAGACGCAGATGATGCGATCGAGTCGTGGATTCAGAAGATAGAGCCAGGACTGCGGGCTCCAGTATGCAACATTGCCAATGATGCCTCGGTAAGCAACCAGCTTGATGTCTATGCCGATAGACGCCATCAAACCGTTAATCCCGGCGCGCTTGTCGAGCATATGCAGCACGTCGTATTGTTTGCGCTGCAATTCTCTGCGTATCAAGCGTATACATGGCGGACTAATTTTCCACTTCAATTTATACGCAATGGTGGGTACGCCGGCCGCAACGAGCGCGTCGTGATTGCCTGTGCCAGGCCAGGTAAGCACCGTAATATCGATGCCCATTCGGTGCATCTCAATAAACGATTCTGTCTCGGCCGGGTCGCTTTCACCGTTGATGCACAGTACGCGTATGGGCCGATCCAGCGTAGAACTCATCTTCCTTATCGCAGCTCGGATTTTGGCAAGACCCTTTTCTTCTTGTCAAAAACGACAATGGAATCGTAAAAAGCGATGCTGCCAATATTCGCCGCCAAGTAGCTCAACTCCATGTGCCTGGCAGCATCCGGATGCCCATGGCGAAAATCGGTTTCCTTGCGATCGAAATACGGCTCGTGAAGCATATCAATCATCTGCTTTGACAGATCGATGAAGGTGTCTTCACTGTCGACGTGCTTCAGCCAGTAGTTAGTGTGCACATCTTCGACCATGTAACAGCCACCGTCCGTCAGGGCGTCGCGAAATAACGCGCCGAAACTGATGTTCTGGTGGTGCGTCTTGTGGCTGCCATCATCGAGAATGATATCGAAAGGACCGAATTCGGCCGTAACCTCTGCGAGAAAATCGGGATCCGCCTGGCTGCCGATTCTGACAAAAACTTTTCTGTCAGCTATTTCGTGGTCCTTACAGGTCTTGTCGATGTCGATCCCGACGATAGTTGAGTCAGGATGGAAGTAATCCTTCCACATCCTGAGTGATCCGCCGCGGAATACGCCGATCTCAAGCATGCGAATCGGGTAATTGCGATAGGCCTCGAAATGCTTGGTGTAGATATCGAAGTAGTGATGCCATTTGTGGACGTTGGTGTCCGCCGAAAAGATATCGAAGAGTTCGTTTTCCGGAGTATCAGTGGCCTCATCGACGGTGACCTTTTCGGTCAATGCGAGTGGAAAAGAGTCCGATGTCGTCAAACTCTTGTCTGTCAGCAGCGTCGGCGCTTTGATGATAAGGAGACCGAACTTTACGAGCAGTTTATTGAGTAGTTTTCTCATAACATTCCGAGCGTGTCAGGGCTGACGTTGATGGGAATGATGCCCGATTTCGATACGAAATTCAGTGGATTCTTAGTGACTGCGATGATTATTGCCAGCCTACCGCGTACAATTCGCCCATTCCTCTGAAAG
>JALHUQ010000350.1 GCA_022866645.1 Woeseiaceae bacterium
ATGCGTGCCGGCATTCGCAGCTGCATGCACTGATAGCCGACGTCCGCGAAAGGATGGCCCAGTGTCGAAAGCTCCCAGTCCAGCAGCGCGATGACTCGGGGTTCCGCGGCATGAAAAATCATATTATCCAGCCGATAGTCGCCATGGACCAGTGACACGCGGCCATCGTCGTCCGGCAGATTATCGGCCAGCCAGCGGATCAAGGTCTCCATCGGGGCGATGTGCTGCATTTCGGATGCGCGGTACTGGCCGCTCCAGCGATCGTATTGTCGTTCGAAATAACTACCGGGTTTTCCGAAATCCGCCAAGCCCGCTTTTTCGAAGTCCACTTGGTGCAGGGCCGCCAATACGCGGTTCATCTCATCGTAGATTGCGCTGCGCTCGGCCTTCGCAACTTGCGGAATCGCCGAGTCCCAGAAAATTCGGCCGTCACAATATTGCATGACGTAGAACATCGACCCGATGACGTCGCGGTCTTCGCACAAGTGATACACCCTGGCGACGGGAACATCGGTGTTGGCCAACGCGGCCAGCACGCGGTACTCACGGTCAACCGCATGCGCGGATTTCAATAATTTTCCGGGCGGCTGTCGACGCAGCACATACACACCCGAAGCGGCGCTCACTTTGAACGTCGGGTTGGATTGGCCATCCGCAAATTTTTCGATGCTGCTGAGACCCGCAAAGCCGGCAACGTTGGCTTCCAGATACGGGCCGAGCACTTCGGCGTTCAGGGTGTCAGGCGCAGCCGGCAAACCTGGGCTCTTAGAGTTTCGCTGTAGCTGCGGCGAGATTCCGCCCGAGCTGCATCATATGCACCTGGTCCGGGCCGTCGGCCAAACGTATCGTGCGTGCGGCTGCATACGCATGCGCAAGAAAGAAATCCTGACTCACGCCACCGCCACCGTGTATCTGGATCGCCCGGTCGATGACGGTACACGCCATCGTCGGTGCCACGATTTTGATCATTGCTATCAGGTCTTTGGCCGCCTTGTTGCCACCCTCGTCCATCCTCGCCGCGGCTTTGAGCGTCAACAGCCGCGCCTGCTCTATCTCGCAGGCCGAACGTGCGATGTCCTCGCGTACCGACTGCTGTTTGCTCAGTGGCTTGCCAAACGCAATTCGGGATTCAGCGCGAACACACATCAGCTCGAGTGCGCGTTGCGCCATTCCGACCAGTCGCATGCAATGATGGATCCGCCCGGGCCCCAACCGCCCCTGAGCGATTTCAAAACCGCGGCCTTCGCCGAGCAGTAAATTGCTGGCAGGCACTCTCACATTATCGAAAGTCACTTCCGCATGTCCTTCGGGCGCATCGTCATAACCGAACACCTGCATGGGACGAACGACCGTCACGCCATCGGCATCCATCGGCACCAGTATCATCGACTGCTGCTGGTAGCGATTCTCGCCATCCGGGTTTGTCTTGCCCATGACGATCATGATCTTCGTGCGATTGTTGCAGGCACCACTGATGTACCACTTGCGACCGCTGATCACGTACTCATCGCCGTCGAGCACCATCGAGGTTTGTACGTTGGTCGCATCGGACGACGCCACGTCCGGCTCGGTCATCGCGAACGCCGAACGAATCTCACCGTGCAGCAAGGGCAACAGCCATTTTTTCTGCTGTGCCTCATTTCCGTAACGGGCCAATACTTCCATGTTGCCGGTATCGGGCGCGCTGCAGTTGAACACCTCTGATGCCCACAATACCCGGCCCATGATTTCGGCCAGCGGCGCGTACTCCAGCGTCGTCAGGCCGGCGCTGTACTGGCCGTACTCTTTGGGCAGAAACCGATTCCAGAGACCCGCTTCCTTCGCTTGTTTCTTGAGTCCGTCCAACACGGCGGCCGGTTCCCAGCGATCGCCCTCTTCGACCTGTTGAAGCCAGAGCGCTTCGTTGGGATAGATGTGCTTGTCCATAAACGCCAACAGACGCTGACGCAGATCCTGCACTTTGGGGGAGAACTCGAAATCCATCATTTACTCCGGGGCGACGACCTGGCCAATGACCTTGCCAGGATTCAGGATTATCTTCGGATCGAGGACCTGCTTAAGCTTCTTCGTGAGCTCGACCTCGATAGCACTGCGAGTATCACCCAACCACGCTTTTTTCTCGACACCAATTCCATTGGTCGGTCATTTTATCCCGTGAAATGACGAGATCGTCAACGCAGAACACCGCCGGCAGGCTGGGCTACTCTTTGACTTCGACGACTTCATTAATCATGTGAAGCTGATGCGGCCCACCGTCCTTGCCACCCGCAAAGTGAACGTTTTCGTGACCCGCGGCTTCGAGGGCAGTGCGGATAATCTGCTGCGTCGCCGCATCGATCTCCTTGCCGCTGATGATCATGACGCCTTCCTCAGCCATCATTCCCTTGTGCGGCATAGGCGGATGCATTCCGCCGTGCATAACGCGGACGTCAACATTCCCATCGTGCTCGCCATCAACGGTCCAGGACATCGCCTCGCCGTGAGCCCCGAACAAAGGCATATCAATGGTCTTGCCGTCGACGTCAAATGAATAGCCGTCCTCTACGCGCGTAACGAGTATCGAGCGACCTTCCTTGTCGACGATCGAACGATTTTCACCGACCTGCATGTCGTGCAAATTGAGATCAAGGTCATCGCTGTCAAGCGTCAGGTGCGTCTCCCCGCCTCCGTCGTCGGAAACCACCATGATTTCCATCGTTTGGTGATCTTTATCGCCGGCGTATGCGATCGCTGCGAAAAGCAGGGTTGCGAGCAGTGTCGCCATTTGTTTGTTTGCCATCGGTGGTGTCCTCATTGTGATTGTTCGTGGCCTGAAGATGCCTGACGGACTGATATCGTCGCACTGCTATTGATCAATCACCGGCAACGGTCATGACCTCGTCAGCGGCCGTATCGATGGGCCTACCCACCGTCAACTGTTTCCGGAAGTCCTCATCGAGCTTCATGAAACCCGCGTCCGGGAGGGATCCGACGGCATCCAGTATCTTGGTGAAAAAGGCCCTGCCCGCTACCGCCGCTGCAATATCGAAAACATCGGCGTCGCAAAGGCCCTGGTCTTTCAATCTCTGGACGTCGGCGGCCGTGACAGTTGATGCATCTCTCGCGACCTTGCGCGCGAAGCGCATCATCTCCTGTTCAGCGTCGGTCACCGATTCTACCGTCTGCTGATCAGCAATGGCGCAGATCTCTTCGTTACTGAAAAACGGCGTCAATTGATTGCCGTGGGCGAGCGAACAACTGGTGTTCTTCAGTTCGTGCGCGGCTGCGAACGTGACCAGCTCAAAAGTCCGGTCATCCAGCGGCCTGCGAAGTTCAGCCAGCAACTGGCCCCAGCGAGCCATGACCTCTGGCCGATGAGAAAACGATTTCGCGTAATTGGGCACGTAGCCCCAGGCCCGTTGCTGTCGTTCGTACATCTCACGAACTGCGCTGTCGGTCGTCGCTAGCGGTATTGTTTTTATAAAGCTCATGGCGTTCCTCCGGCGCGTAGTCTACCTCTGTACGCGTCCGGATTGATCGCCACCCATGAGATTCGTAACCTCGCCAAATGTCAGAAATTCACTCATTGTTTATGGCCTCGCTTTTTTTGCGATGCTCACGGCTGCAGCTGCGAGTGCCGTGACTACTTCATAGTTGCCCGCGTCGATCGCATCCTTGGGCGTGAGCCAGCTGCCGCCGCACGCGAGGACCGCCGGAATCGCCAGGAAATCAGCCAGATTCTCGGGCGACACTCCGCCCGTCGGCATGAAACGCATGCTTCTAAAAACGCTCGACAGTGCTTTGAGCGCGGGGATTCCACCCGCTATCGATGCGGGGAAAAACTTTACCGTATCAAGGCCGAGGTTGTAGGCGTGTTGCAGCTCGCTCGGCGTCATGATGCCGGGATAGATCGGAACGCCGTGTTTTTTGGCAACCGCCACCACCGCATCATCCAGTCCCGGGGACACTATGAATTTCGCGCCGTTGGCTAACGCTGCCTCGGCCTGCACCGCCGTCAATACTGTGCCGGCTCCGGCAATCATCTCTGGGACCTGGTCGGCCACGGCTTGCAGGCATTCCAATGCCCGGTCGGTACGAAACACGACCTCGACTACCGACAGTCCCCCGGCCGCCAAAGCTCGCGATATTTCAACGGCGATTGTTGGGTCGTCGGCCTGCACCAGCGGCACGACCCTGCTTTTTGCGAGCAATTCATTTATGTCTGGCATTGTTTTCCTGCTCTCGGTGTGGTTCCATATCTGGAACTTAGTTCTAATAATGTAGACTATTAAGCCCTGCCGTTAATCGACTGTCAATAGCCACCGAGGCCATGAAAGCTATGAGCGCGCTGCAAAATGGATTTCAGATACTCAAAGCCGTCACCGCCGCACCCGACGGCCTGTCGTTCAGTGAAATCGTCGCGACAACTGACGTGCCGAAGGCCACAGCTCATCGCCTGCTCAAAGAGCTGGTCGCGCTCAGCGCCTTAATGCAGAACCCGGCATCGCGGCGATATCAGGGTGGCCTGCTATTGGCCAGCCTGGGTGCCGCGGTCACGGCCGACTACGACTTGCGGCGGGTAGCGCGGCCGCATTTGCAAGCGCTGCAC
>JALHUQ010000351.1 GCA_022866645.1 Woeseiaceae bacterium
AGACAAGATTGAGGCGATCATCGAAGACATAGCCGACTGCAGCGAACGTGGTCAGCCTGTCCTCGTTGGTACAACCTCAATTGAGGCCTCTGAGCTTTTGTCTTCGTTTCTGAAGAATAAAAAGATCAAGCACGAAGTGCTAAATGCCAAGCAGCACGAGCGTGAGGCACAAATTGTTCAGAACGCGGGACGTTCAGGGGCGATTACTATTGCCACCAATATGGCGGGCCGCGGTACGGATATCGTTCTCGGTGGAAATCTGGCGTCAGCGCTGGCGGAAGCTGGCGAAGGTGCAGACAAGACCGTGATAGAAGACGACTGGAGAAAACGACACGAAGCGGTACTGGAAGCGGGCGGCTTGCACATAATTGGTACGGAGCGCCATGAGTCTCGCCGTATTGATAATCAGCTGCGGGGCCGGGCAGGGCGTCAGGGTGATCCTGGGTCGAGCCGCTTCTACCTGTCGATGGAAGACACCTTGATGCGCATCTTCGGCGACCCGGAACGCACCAAGAACTTGCTATCGCGGGCTGGCATGCGCGAAGGTGAGGCGATAGAAAGCAGGCTCCTGTCACGCCAGATCGAGCGCGCTCAGCGAAAAGTCGAAGCGCACAACTTTGATATACGAAAAAACCTTCTCGAATACGATGACGTTGCAAACGATCAGCGACGGGTCGTCTATCACCAGCGTGCCGAGCTAATGGATGCGGAAGAGATCGAAGACTCGGTTGCCGCGATTCGAGAGGAAGTTATCGGTATTACCGTCGAACAATACATTCCGCCGGGCAGCCTTGATGAGATGTGGGATGCTGACGGTCTGAGCCAGGCGCTTGAGTCTGAATACGGTGTGCGGGCCGACGTCGGTCGCTGGATCCGCGAAGACAAGACCTTGAGCGCGGAAGGCATTGTCGATCGCTGCATCGATGAGTCCAGGAAAGCCTACGACGCTAAGGTTGCCAGTATTGGCGCTGATCTGATGCGTGGCGTAGAAAAACAAGTCATGTTGCGTCAGCTCGACCATCACTGGAAGGAGCATCTTGCCGGTATGGACCATCTGCGTCAGGGTATAGGTCTTCGTTCCTACGCACAGAAAAATCCGAAGCAGGAATACAAACGTGAGGCGTTCGAGATGTTTGGAGTCATGCTGGAAACAGTCAAGCACGACACCATCAGCATACTTTCGAGAATCCGGATTCAAGGCGAGAGCGACCTCAACGAGATGGCTGAGAAGAAGCAGCCAGCCGGTGCCATGAAGTTTCAGCACGCCGAGGCTTCGGCGCTTGGTGACCGGGTGAAAAGCGGCCAGCCGGAGGTACGACCACCCGTCGAGACCTTCGTGCGTGACGGTCGCAAAGTTGGTCGCAACGAAGTGTGTCCGTGCGGATCGGGAAAAAAATTCAAACAGTGCCACGGCAAGCTGAACGCCTAAGTCCGATGCGATGAACCACTTTGATGTTGCTGCAGGAATACTCTGTGATGCTAACGGTCGCGTTCTGATCGCAGAGCGGCTGGGCGGCGGGCCGTTTCACGGCCTATGGGAATTCCCGGGCGGCAAGATAGGGCCGGATGAGACGTCACCTCAGGCGCTGTCCAGAGAGCTCGCCGAGGAACTCGGCATAGAAGTGACCGCGTACTCTTCATTTATGAATCTCAGGCATGAATACGACGATCGGATCGTGAGCATCGAATTCTTCATCGTCAGTGAATGGAACAGCGAGCCCGTCGGTCGTGAGGGACAGGAGTTGCGTTGGGTGCCAGCGGAGTTGCTGGATGCCGAGGAATTACTTCCTGCCGATAAGCCTGTCGTTGCAGCGTTACAACAACGTCACTAACAAATCGACAGCTGGAATGGCACGTCATCACGGGATTGTATCGCGCGCCGCTCTACGGTAGACCATTCGAGAAACCGTACTGTGAAACGATGCTGGCTGCCGCTGATTTCAGGGAATAGTGGTGAGCCCTGCGCGAGACTGACACGCAGCAATCGACAATTGCCGTCTTTCTGCATGCTGTGTTGGTACATGCCATTAGTAGCCTGTTTCCTACGGGGTTGGGCACTTTCGCGAATTAACCAAAGTATCGCGCAAGCCCCGTCACACAAAGGGCGAACCGATTTGATCCACTCAGCCATGTCCTGTTGCCGCCGCACGATAGGCTGGCGTAGCCAATGACTGTACTCGGGAAGGTCGAATTCGCAGGTTCCCCCCGGAATCGCGCTGCGATGTTTGATCGAGTTCAGGAATTCACTGTCTTTGATGCCTTGCAGAAAACCAGTGCCGATACCCGATATTTCCTCTCTGCTGGAATTCAAACTGTCCATCAGATTGTCCAATCGCCGACCATCAACGCTGCTATGGCTCTGGAATCGCTTCAACGCAGTGATTTGATAATCCAGCTCGCTGAGAACCTCACTTCGGACGTCACCTCGCGACAGAATCGCGAGTATCTCGAGTAGCGTCGATATTGTGGCCCGGGTCGCCCAATCGCTATCTCGCTCACTATTGCGCAGCATCGGATGGTAGAGAAACTCCAGGCGTAGAAACGTTCGCATACGCTCCGACAGCGGCTGCTCATAGTGCGAGACTCCAGGGGCTGTCTGGACAGCGACTTTTCCG
>JALHUQ010000352.1 GCA_022866645.1 Woeseiaceae bacterium
CAAATGAAATCCGCGTCGGCCACTATTTTTCTGCTGTTTGCGTTGCCGGGCCAGCCGGGGATCACTCGATATCAATCGTCCTATGTTCAAAACACCAGAAGCAAGACTGGTTACTACCTGACAAATCCCGGTGGGCGGTGGTCGCAACAACTCATCACCAATGACAGCAACTGCGGTGCATCATGAATCGTATCTGGGATGAGTTCACGATGGGCGACACCGTAACGTCTCAACTTGTCCGTCACAATCTTTCTGGGGTCCATTCGATTTGCTTTCCATAGTCTCTTGAAGAAGCGCTTGGCAGCCTTGCCATCGCGTCTACGCTGTAGAAGCACATCGACAACTTCACCATCCTGATCAACCGCACGCCATAAATAATACTGCTTGCCATCAATCTTCACGAAGACCTCATCGATGAAAAATGTATCTCCGAATTCTTGGTGCTTCTTCTTCAAACGACGAACATATTTCAAACCGAACTTATGGCACCACAAACGAATCGACTCATAGCTAACAGCAATCCCACGCTCAGCCAGCAATTCCTCAATATCTCGACAACTCAGGTTGAATCGATACTAGAGCCATACTGCATATTGAATGACTTCCGGTGGAAATCGGTGGGCTTGTACATTGTGCTTGGTTTTTTTCATCCGGCAATTACGCTTTATCGCCTGTTAACTTGTCAATACCGCACTTGCCGCAGAGACGCAGGAAGATCGCCCTTTTTCTTACAAGCTGATGCTCGATATCACGCCTGCCGACAGGAATTTCTTGCCTTGCATCACTGTGCGGATTCCTTGCATCAACTCACTCGGCAACGCGCCCTTTAGCACGTAACCACTGGCCCCTGCGCTCAGTGCTTCCCGCACCAGGTCACTCGTACATTGGGAAGTCAACACGATGACTTTGATGGAATTATCAAATGCTTTCAGGTCCGGTATCAGGGTCAACCCGGTGCGATCCGGCAGATCGACGTCGGTTATGACGACATTGGGACGCGTGGCGCGGACGACCTCGAGGCCCTCGGAACAGGTACCCGCCTCTCCGACCACACTAAAGTCAGGTTGCGCGATCAACATCGATCGCAATCCAATGCGGAGTATCGCGTGATCCTCAACCAAAACAATGCTCGTCTTTCCAGCCGACTCGGCCGAACTGGACTCGGTGCTCGGTTTGTCGGAAATCGGTGGCGGGTTCATTCTGCGATCAGTGTGTTGATGGCCTCTAATAACTCCTGCCGACCAAACGGTTTGGTCAGCGTAAGATCAGCCCCCGCAACCGAGGCTGAGGCCAGGTACGCCGAGGTCTTAATTGTTCCGGGCTCGTACTCCATAGGAGCGACATTGCCGCCACCTGACATGACAATGATTTTCGTACCGGCGAATTCGGCGCGAATGTCATTGACAGTTTCCACGCCATCCTTGCCTGGCATTATGACATCCGTTACCACGAGATCTGCGCCATCTTCTCGTAGCAAATTCAGCCCATCATCGGCATTGGACGCAACATCGACCTCGAATCCTGCCTTCTCCAGGATTTCTTTGAGGGCAATGCGAATGTCTTTTTCGTCGTCTATTACCAATATCTTGATCATGTCACTGTCCATTTGGTTTTCAGGCTTGCCGAGCACTTTTATCATACCAAAGCTTGCGTTGTAATTGTTTACGACTAAGCCTGATCTTCAGTGCTGTCGGCTACCATCTCTTCGGCCTGCGGAAAGTAGACGCAGAAGGTCGAACCTAGACCTAACTTACTGGACACGACTAATTCCGCATCGTGATCAACAACGATGCCATGGACGACCGAAAGGCCAAGCCCTGTTCCCTTACCAACTTCCCGCGTCGTGAAAAATGGGTCAAATATCCTCTCCAATGCAGCGGAATCGATTCCTTCACCAGTATCGGTGATTTCAAGACGCAGGTATTTTCCAACACGCAGATTCGTGTGCTTGCACGCCAATACTTCGTCGACATCACACCCATTCAGGTTGACCTCGATATATCCGCCATTCCGAGACACCGCATGAAATGCGTTATTGCAGAGATTTACGACGAGTTGCACAATTTGCGTCTCGTCGCAAAGCACACGGCCTTGGCCCTTCTTGATATCGACCCGAATATCGACCGTTGCCGGGATCAACGCCCGAACCATGGCCACCGCCTCCTCAACTACGGGCTCCATCAATTGCACCTTACGGTCTGTGTCGCCAGCCTGTCGACTAAATGTCAGTATTTTCTGGCTCAACCCCTTGGCCCGGTTGCCGAGTTTTAATACCCGCTCAAGTTTGGCGCGCACCGGACTCACATCCGGCAAGTCCTCCAACGCGAGATCTGTGTAGAGCAGCAGTGGCAGCAAAATGTTGTTGATTTCGTGGGCGATACCGCCAGCCAACGTGCCAATTGACTCAATGCGTTGGGAATGGCGCAATCGAGTTTCCAGGCCCCGCTGCATTTTCTCCGCCGCCTCACGTTCAACAATCTCTTTTCGCAACAACGCATTGCTGCCAACAAGATTGCTGCGCATGGTCTCCAGGTCACGTGTCAACTCGCGAATTTCGTGGATATTACTGGAGACGGCCAACTGCTTTGAATAGTTGCCCGATGCAATTTCGCTGCTGTCGCGCCGCAATTCCTGTAGAGGTCTGGCCAACACCATGCCCAGCAACAAAACCAGTACGAGAGATACGATAAAGTACGTGAGCAGTATGTAAATCAGGGTCTGCCGAAGGGCGCCAACCTGCTCTAGTGTCGGCCACTCATCGAAGCCGAGTCGCAAAACCGCTACACCACCGCTGATCTCCAAGGGAATCGAAAGGTAATAAATATCGTCGTCGTGTTCACCAAAGTGGAAATCTTCGACAAATAAATCGCCTTCTTCCGGCTCCAATAATGAACTCAGCAGCATCCGGTCACCTATCTGCATTGCGGCAAAAATACCGGTGCCGCCCAGGCTGGCGCCGTCAAGGTGCTTAATTATTTCCGTTTCGGAATCGAGTTCGTCACCCATATGAAAAGTATCGGCAAAAATTCTGGCAGACATTCGCACGTGATCGACGAATGCGTCCTCCTGACTGCTTTTTGCCAGGACATACAAGGCGTAAAACAGTGCAGGTAGAAGAATCGCGTGAATCAACACCAGCGCGAGGACCATCCGCATGGACAATGTATTTAGAATTCTTGCCATAACACTTTGATGATCTGCAGTCGCGAATCTGCTTCAGCATCTTGTTTCCACATATATCCGATGCTATTTCGATTCGCGTCGATTGAATCGGAAAGTTCGCTCGGGCTCCCTACTTCTATGGGTCTCGGCCGTCCGAACTTGAGCACGAAAGAAAGCAGGCGCCTTTCATATGACCTTTCTGACATCGCCATGACCGATTGCATGAAGATTTGATTCAATTCGTCATCATTGGCCAACCTATATGCTCTGACAGTTTGTCCGTCGATCGTCACTGAGATGCCGAGATATGCTTTGCGTATCTCGAGCGTACTGATTTCTTCGATCAGATTGTCTTTGTGAGTGACCAACACAACGGCTCGTTCAGCCCACGACACCTGTGGCATGGCCGCAAATGCGACAAGCAACAAAACTGTTGCGCAACGCCACCTCATTGAATCACAGTACTCCACTGAACTCGCAATTCCTTGAAGTTGTTGCGAGTTGAGTTACTGCCCTGAGTGCTGACATCTGCGATTTCCAGAGCCAGACTATGTGTATCAGCAAGATCCCATCGGACGCCAAGCATATACCGGTCGACTGCGTAGGGTGGCAGCAGCGATAAGAAGGGAGAGTTGTCCTCACCGAAGCCAGTCTCCCCTCGGCCGAACAGTGTCCAGTCCCTCGATGCCTGGTATTCAACCTGCAGATAACCTAAAACAAATTCATCTGTTACCGCCGAATTGACCGGCCTCAGCTGGTTGTTGAAGTACGTCCAGTCAGTTATCAACCGGTAGTTGGCCCAGCGCCAGTCTGCGAACAGGCTGATAGTTAGCTGCTGAATATTCCGTAAATTGGCCAGATTCGGGTTTGATGCCGACTCGACCTGTATTTCGTTCCAACCCATGGCTAGACCAATCTGGCTGGTCGACAGCACGTCAGGTCGATAGGCCATTCGATAACTGAGCGACAGGTCGTGACCAGACTGCGGATTCAGCAGATCAAACGGCTGCATTTCCTGGCTGATCAATTTCGGCCCCAAACCTGCCGCAAATTCGAACGCCAATGCGGATTCATCGCTCCGTGTGTACTCGTACTCCAGCAACAATCCCGTTATATGCGAGACCGTCGGCCCGCCATCATCTTCCCACTTCGCAAGTCCGGGGCGGCTGATGCTGGTTTGCATGAATTGGCCGTGATGGAATTCAGTCGACCAGAAATTTGCGATATTGTGAAAACGACCCAACCAGACCATTGCCTCGTCGCCTACCTGCCAGCCGGCTTGCAAACGCTCCAGCTCTGATTCCTTACTGGACAAAAAGTATTCGCCAAGGAACCTGAATTTGTCGCTGTTGGTTGTATAGAGAATGTCAGCGCTTGGCCGAAGAAACGAGTCCTCAATTCCCGCAACGGAACTGGATAGATTCTCGTATCCCTCAGCACTCAGAAAAAACAGGAGATCCTGCTGGGGAGCTCCACGAGCCAGCTGACTCCATCCCGTTGACGCCAGCAGAAAAATACTGACGATTGCCATGTGTCGTTTCCACACCGTATGCACCGGAGTGGATTTATTTTCCGATAGACTCTCGTCTGGCATAGCCAGGTTCATGATATCTTCATTCCTTTTCTTCATCCGATTTCAATGGCAGAACCAGTCGAGTAGATTAGCACGCAAGAAATTTAAGCGCCCCACGCTCTCTTAACATAAGACGGCGAGAATTTTTGTAAGCCTGCCTGGCCCTCGTAATACGCGAGATACTGATCGTAGGGATCCGACCTGGAAATCCCTGCAGAATTATTGAATACGTTTGTATACCAACCGATGAAGTCGATCGCATCGTCAAAATTGTCCCGACGGACCGAATTCAATACTCCTGAGAAAATTCGATCCCATCTCCAAATACGACCGATCCGCCGATGATCGTTGCCAACACTTTGAGAGTACGAATATCGACGGCATCAACACTACGAGGGTCGTCGGACAGCACAACGAAGTCGGCGCGCTTGCCCGATTCCAGCGTTCCGGCTATGTCTTCTTCAAATCCGGCGTAAGCGTTTGCAGCCGTGTAGGCGGTCAGGGCTTCCTCGACCGTAATTTTTTCCTGCGGCTGCCATCCATCAGGATTGAGGCCGTCAATAGTTCGGCGCGTGACGGCCGCATAAACACCTTCTATGGGAGACAGTGGCGCGACCGGCCAATCGGATCCAAAGCTCAGGATTACACCCGCATCGAGTATGGAGCGGAAAGCATACGTCGTCTTGATGCGCTCCGGGCCGATACGTTTTTCCGCCCAACGACCATCGTCGATGGCGTGATACGGCTGCATGGAGGCAATGATCCCGCTTTCCGCGGCA
>JALHUQ010000050.1 GCA_022866645.1 Woeseiaceae bacterium
CGCGCGCGGTGGCTCGCGCTTCGGCCTGGCCAGCTAATTCGAGAGGTAACATGACGTTTTCCAGGGCATTCAGAGACGGTACCAGGTGAAATGACTGAAACACGAAGCCGACGTTTTCCGCCCTGAGCCGGGCCCTGCCGTCCTCATTAAGTAAGGACAGATTGGCCTCGTTCAGCACAACATGGCCACTGCTGGGGTGGTCCAGTCCGGCCAATAGCGCGAGCAATGTCGATTTGCCGGCTCCCGATGGTCCAACAACGGCCACTGACTCACCGGCCGAAATGGTGAAACTGACGTCCGAAAGAATGGTCAGAGTCCCTTCCGGACTGCTAACCTGTTTGCTTAAATGGTGGGCCTCGAGAACGTTTCTTCCGTTTGCTGACTGATTTGACATGCGAATATTTCTATCCTTATTGATGATGCTTATGACCGCCAGTGCGGGAGGAGCCGCTGCGCCGACGATTCTCGTATTCGGCGACAGCCTCAGTGCGGGCTACGGCATCGAAGTTGACCAATCCTGGGTGTCTTTGTTGCAGGCGCGCTTAAAAGAGCAAGGGTACGAACATCAGGTCATTAACGCCAGTATCAGCGGCGAAACAACCGAGGGCGGCGCGACTCGCATCGAAGCGGCACTTGCAGACTTTTCACCCAGGTTGATCATTCTGGAACTGGGCGGCAACGACGGTCTGCGCGGTATTCCGGCAGCGCGGATGCAATCGAATCTCGAAAAGATCGTCATGCGGGCAAAAGCGTCCGGCGCCGCCGTTGTGTTGCTCGGAATCCGCATACCCACCAACTACGGGCCTCGATATTCCGCGGAATTCGAAGCCGTCTTTCGACAAGTGTCCGCGGATCTGGGCGTGCAATGGATCGAGTTTTTCATGGAAGGTATCGCACTGAACGATGAGCTGCTGCAGGATGATCGCATACATCCGAATGTTGTCGCGCAGCCAATGCTGCTGGATAACGCCTGGCCAATAATTAGCGCTACACTGAACGAGTAGCGCAACGAAAAAATTCACCGAGGAATTGATTTTGGAAAAAGTGTGGCTGAAATCGTACCCGCCTGGGATGCCTGAAGAGGTACCCACGCCACCCTATCGGTCTGTTCGAGACCTCTTCGAGAGGGCCTTCGAAATGTATCCGGAGAATGCCGCCTATACAAATATGGGCAGAACGCTCAGTTACAGCGAGCTCGATCAATTATCAATGCAGTTCGCGTGTTATCTGCAGGGCACGCTCGGACTCACGCGCGGCGAACGCGTCGCGATCATGCTGCCCAATATCCTGCAATACCCGGTCGCCATGTGTGGAATCTTTCGCGCCGGCCTCGTCGTCGTCAACGTCAACCCGCTTTACACCGCCCGAGAGCTCAAGCACCAGCTGGTCGATTCCGGGACGAAGTGCATTATCATTCTGGAAAACTTTGCCCACATACTTGAGGACGTCATCGCCGATACCGCTGTTAGTAACGTCGTAACGACGGGCGTCGGCGATTTGCTCGGCTGGCCGAAAGGCGCGCTGACCAACTTCGTGCTGCGCTACATCAAGAAATCAGTGCCGACCTACAAGTTTAGTAACAGTATTTCGTTTCGCCGCGCACTAAGCGCTGGCGCTGGCGCGGCGCTCAATGAAGTCGATATCGGTTACGCCGATATTGCGTACTTGCAGTACACGGGTGGCACAACCGGCGTATCCAAAGGCGCGATGCTAAGTCACCGCAATATGATCTTTAACGTGCAACAGACCATCACCTGGCAAAATGACGCGTACGTCGGCGTCGAACCTATTGTCGCCATTACGGCATTGCCGCTGTACCACATATTTTCGCTGCAAGGGAATTGCCTGACCGTCATGGCACAAGGCGGCGAAAACGTCCTCATCACCAATCCACGTGATTTCGAGGGCTTCGCCAAAGAAATCGCGAAGTTCGAATTCAATATGTTCACCGGCGTGAACACGATGTTCGCAGCACTCATGGATACGCCCAGTTTTTCAATTATCGACTTCAGCTTTCTGCGCGTCTGCATCGGCGGCGGAATGGCGGTGCAGCCTGCCATTGCCAGAGAGTGGAAGGAGAAAACCGGGAATACCATATTGCAGGGCTACGGGCTCACAGAGACATCTCCCGCCGCGGTCGTTTGTCCGATCGACAGTGAATTCACGGGCACGATTGGTCTGCCGATACCGTCGACCGAAGTCATTATTGCAGGAGAGGATGGCAATCCGCTGCCCATCGGCGAAATCGGCGAAATCTGTATTCGCGGCCCACAGGTGATGGAGGGTTACTGGAAACGACCAGCCGAAACCGCAGAAGTAATGTTGCCTGGTGGCTGGCTGCGTTCCGGCGACATCGGACGTATGGATCCGGACGGCTACATCTATATTGAAGATCGAAAGAAAGACATGATCCTCGTCTCCGGCTTCAATGTGTACCCGAACGAAATCGAAAACGTCATCGTCGAGCTCGACGGTGTGCTCGAGGCAGCCGCCATAGGACTTCCCGATGAACGGTCCGGAGAGATTGTGAAAGTTTTTGTCGTCCGTAAGGACAAAAACATCACCGAGCAGGACATCCTCGATCACTGCCGCGAAAACCTGACGAACTACAAACGTCCACGCATCGTGGAATTCAGAGATTCTTTGCCAAAGACCAACGTCGGCAAAATTCTGCGAAGAGAATTACGAGACTAATCCCATGAAAAAACTAATCGCAGTGCTCCCGGCACTGCTACTCGCCGCCGTTGTCGGCGCAGCCGTCCCGATGCCGCTCGATCCAATCAAAGTCGCACCGCATATCTACCAACTCGAATTCGAGAACGAACGAGTGCGCGTCATCAAACAAACGATACGCAATGGCGAAACACAGCCACTGCACGCGCACCCGGATCGCTTACTCGTTTACCTACAAACCTGCGCCTGGATCGAAGACGACGGCCACGGCGGCGAGCGCATGCAACAATTCGCATACGGAGCCGTTGCCTGGGCCGAAGCGGAAACACACGGCGGCAATACGGCTAACGTCGTTCAGGAGTGCAAAATCCTGGAGATCGAAATCCTATGACGGACGCTGAGGCGAGCGAGATATTGTTTACAGGAAATAAAGCGCAGCGAAGCGAGCCATTCCAGTAAACAATATGTCGGTCGACTCAGAATCAAACGTGATATTTCGGACTCAATTCGTGAACAGCGTCGACCAGTGCGCCCAGGTGGTCAGGATCGATGTCCGGGGTGATGCCGTGGCCGAGGTTGAATACGTGGCCAGGGCCCTTTCCGTAACTGGCTAAGGTTTCTGCCACTCCCTGGCGTATGACTTCCGGTGACTCTCTGAGTGTTGCCGGATCCAGGTTGCCCTGCAGCGCAACTTTGTCGTTAACGTAACCACGGGCTGTCGCAAGGTCTGTGGTCCAGTCAACGCCCAGAGCATCGCAGCCGGTCTCTGCCAAGTCGGCTAACAGCGGTCCGGCGCCTTTGGTGAAGAGGATTACCGGAATGCGGCGACCATCTTTTTCACGTATTAATCCGTCAATGATTTTTTGCATGCTTGCCATGGAAAAGCGTTTAAAATCATCGCCTTGCAGGGCCGCTCCCCAGGTGTCGAAGATTTGCACCGCCTGTGCGCCGGCTTCGATTTGGGCGTTGAGATACTCGATGGTGGTTTCGGCGACAACGCTCATCAGTTGATCGAGCACTTCAGGGGCTTCGGCGGCGAGCGCTTTGATGTGCGGGAACTCACGACTCGAGCCGCCTTCGACCATGTAAGTTCCGACGGTGAACGGACTGCCCGCGAAACCGATCAGGGGAACGTCGCCATTCAATTCACGACGTATGGTTCGCACGGCTTCGAAGACATAGCCAAGTTTGCGCTCGACATCCGGCACCTTGAGGTTGCGAATCGCTTCCGCGGTTCGAACCGGGTTCTTGAATTTCGGGCCTTCGCCCTCGACGAAATACAAACCGAGGCCCATTGCATTGGGAACGGTCAGGATGTCGGAGAACAGTATTGCCGCATCCAGCTTGTAGCGCCTGAGTGGCTGCATTGTGACTTCACAGGCCAGCTCCGGGTTTTGGCACAGGCTCAGAAAGTCCCCGGCCCTGGCCCGAACCTCACGATACTCGGGCAGGTAGCGCCCGGCCTGGCGCATGATCCAAACCGGCGTCCGTGGAACAGGTTGGCGCATGAGTGCGCGCAGAAATACATCATTCTTGAGTTCAGTCATTACACACTCACCTGGGATTCAATGGATGCCTGCATCGCGAGGGCCGCGGCACGTGGGCTCTCGGCGTCGCGGATCGGTCGGCCAACGACGATGTAATCAGCGCCGTTCGCAAACGCCGTCTCCACGGTAACGACTCTTTTCTGATCGCCCATGGGCTTGTTATCGACCGGGCGTATGCCGGGTGAAACCACGAGCAGCTTGTTGTCGACGAATTCGCGAAGTTTGGGAACTTCAAGGCCTGATGAAATTACGCCATCGCAGCCTGCGTTCAGAGCCTGCCGAGCGCGGGACAAAACCAGCGCCTCGACGTCGCAGTCGAAACCGAGGTCATCCAGATCGCCTCTGTCCAGACTCGTTAGTACCGTTACACCCAGGACTTTCAGGCTGTCGCCCTTGTTCTCCGCAGCAGCCTCCATGATGGAGCGATTGCCATGGACTGTCACGAACGATGCGCCCCTGTCCTTTAGCTGCCGTACGGCTGAGCCTACGGTTGCCGGAATATCGAAAAACTTCAGGTCGCAGAAGACTTTCTTGTCGCGGGCGAGCAGCCAGTCCAGCAGTTCAAAGTAGCCACCACTCATCATTAGCTCGAGGCCGATTTTATAGAACGTAATTGCGTCGCCGAGTTCCTCGGCAAGCGCGCGTGCCCGATCGCAGTCCGGAACATCCATCGCGAAAATCAGGCGGTCTTGGTTGGGTATGGCCTTGTGCTTCACTGCGGTCCTCCATGAATCGCCGCGCATTCTATCAGCCTGTGAGGGCCTCGTGTGCCGAGATAGCGTAACGATCTGTCATTCCCGCGATAAAATCCGCGACGATTCGCGCCCGATCAGCGCCTTCGGCCAGAGCGGCCGCAGCAGCGAACTCGTCCGGCATGATTTGGAAATCGTCCATATACGCCTTGAACAGATCGCTGACCATCGCCTGTACTTTGCGTGTCATTTCGAGTTTTTGTTCATGGCGGTATAGATGCTTGTACAAGAATCGTTTCAGGGACACGTGTTGCTCGTACATCGTATCCGACATCGAGGCCAGCGGTTTGCCGGCCTCGCGCACGTCGTCAATAGATCCCGGTGCAACGTCATCGAGTCGTCGACGCGTCTCTTCAATCAGGTCACCGACAACAGCGCCGATCATGCGCCGTATTATTTCGTAAATCAGCCGGCGATCCTCGAGCTCCGGGTAACGTTCATGAACCTCGTCGAAACGACTCGCAAACAGCGGCTGCTCCCGCAGCTGCTCCAGTGTAAGCAGGCCGGCGCGCAGGCCGTCATCGACATCGTGATTGTTATAAGCGATCGCGTCCGCGATATTGGCAATCTGAGCTTCGAGGCCAGGCTGCTTGCGATTGAGAAAACGCTCGCCGACGTCGCCGAGCTCTCGCGCGTTGTGGGCTGAACAGTGTTTCAGTATCCCCTCACGGGTCTCGAACATCAGATTCAGGCCGGAGAAATCAGCGTACTTGGCCTCAAGGACATCAACGACGCGCAGCGATTGCAGGTTGTGCTCGAATCCGCCGTAGTCTTGCATGCAGGCATTCAAGGTGTCCTGGCCGGCGTGCCCGAACGGCGTATGACCGAGATCGTGAGCCAGGCAGATCGCCTCCGTCAGCGGCTCGTTCAATTGCAGCGCGACCGCAACGGTTCGACCAATTTGCGACACTTCAAGTGAATGCGTCAACCGGGTCCTGTACAGGTCGCCTTCGTGGTTGACGAAGACCTGTGTCTTGTAGACCAACCGTCTGAACGCGGTGGAATGGATAATTCGATCGCGGTCGCGTTGATACTCTCCCCGATAAGCTGATCGTGGCTCGGGGTGTCGTCTGCCGCGGCTCTGCGATTCGTTGGCGGCGTACGGTGCCAGCGCGGTGTCCATCAGGCCTCACTGCCAACGATCTGCCGCAGTCGATCCACATCGAAGCTTGCCGTGAAGTGGGCGTCACCCAGCGCTCGTAGCAGGACGAATCGCAATCGCTTCTGTTGGACTTTCTTATCCATGCCCATCGCCCGCATCCAGTCGTCTGCGGCTATGGGTGGCGGTACGGTTGGCAGATCGGCGCGCTGCAACAACGAGCGCAAGCGCTGCACCTCACTCTCTGCTATGCCGCTTAACTCCGCCGCCATAACCATTCCGGCCGCGACCGCTTCGCCATGCAGCCACTCTCCGTAGCCCAGACAATTCTCGATTGCATGACCAAAAGTATGTCCGAAATTCAGGATCGCACGACGCCCGGCTTCACGTTCGTCTTCGGCAACAACATCCGCCTTCACTTCGCATGAGCGCGAAATAGCGTGAGCAAGTGCGGCGGGGTCCTTTCTCAAGAGGGCGTCGATGTTTTGCTCCAGCCAGCCGAAAAACTGAAGGTCGCAAATCGCGCCGTGCTTGATGACTTCGGCGAGCCCCGCTTTGAGCTCGCGGTCTGGCAAAGTCGTCAATGTATCGGTATCAATCATAACGACTTCAGGCTGGTGAAAAGCGCCAATGAGATTCTTGCCCTGCGGATGATTCACGCCAGTCTTACCACCGACTGACGAGTCAACTTGTGCTAACAAGGTTGTAGGTATCTGGATAAAGGATACGCCGCGCATGTAGCAGGCCGCCGCGAAACCGGTAATGTCGCCGACAACACCGCCGCCAAGCGCTATGACTGTCGTGTCGCGATTGGCTCCCGTTGCAACGAGTTGATCGAGGATAGTCTGCATCGTCGCAATCGTCTTGTGGGATTCCCCGTCGGGCAATTCTATGGCCGTGATCTTCTTGCCGGCGAGATTCGGCCGGACACGATCCCGATATAGCGGAGCGACGGTCACATTACTCACGATCAGGCAGTCACTGCCGGTGACGAAATCGCTCAGGTCAAAACCGCCATCCAGAAGTTTGCGACCGATAACGATCGGGTAGCTGCGGTTACCAAGATTTACTGTGATTGTACTGTGCACACTCATTTTCCAAGACTACCGCAAATACCCTGAGGCGGCTTCAGGCCCTTTGAGTGTCGACTAGGAAACCTGCTCGACGATCTCATTGGCTACTGACTTGACCTTGCGGCCGTCCGTTTCGACGACTATATCCGCGATCTCCCGGTACAGGGGATCACGCCAGTCCAGCAGCTCTTGAAGAGTCGTTCGCGGATCGGTGCTTTCCAGCAACGGCCGTTCGCGTCCTTTTTTCGTGCGTAGAACCTGTTGATCGACCGTCGTGAAGAGATAGACGACGAATCCTCGCGCGCCTAATCGACTTCGGCTGTCAACGTCGATTACGGCGCCGCCGCCGGTTGCCAAAACGACTCCATCCATCCTGCTAAGGTCGTCGATAACCGCCGCCTCGCGCTTGCGAAACCCGGCTTCACCTTCCTTTTCAAAGATAAACGGAATATCGACACCCGTGCGCGACTCGATCTCGTCGTCGCTATCGACGAACGACAAGTGCAGCGTCTTGGCGAGGTAGCGCCCTACCGCTGATTTGCCGGCGCCCATCGGTCCAATCAGAAATATGTTTCGGAGATGCTTCATAAACCACAGTGTTGCATAAAATAAAGCCAACCCGAAGGTTGGCTTTCAGTTTCTGCGAGGTCGTCCGCTCAGTAAATGCTGGAACCTTCCTCAAGGATGCGAGGGGTAACAAAGATTAACAGTTCGGCCTTATTGTCCGTGCGTTGCTTGCTGCGGAACAATGCACCGACAAACGGTATGTCGCCCAGGAACGGTACTTTCTTAATCGTCTCTCGACGCTCGGTTTCGTAGATACCGCCGAGTACGACAGTCTGACCGTCCGCAACAAGAACCTGGGTTTCAACAGAGCGAGTATCAATACTCGGTACCGTTCCGCCCAGACCACCTGTCGAGATAATTTCACCGACGTTGTCCTTGCTGACTCGTAAGTCCATGATGATGTTGTTATCCGGCGTAATCTGCGGCGTTACAACCAGTTCCAGAACAGCTTCCTTGAAGCTGATGGTGGTCGCGCCCGATGACGATGCCTGCTGGTACGGAATTTCCACACCTTGTTTGATCGTCGCCTGCTTTTGGTTCGCAGTAATAACGCGCGGCGTCGATACGATTTCGCCACGTCCTTCTGCTTCCAATGCCGTCAATTCGAGGTCCACCAGGTAGTCACTCCCGAGTACTGCCAGCGAGAAGCGACCTGCCGCATCAGCGATCGGTACATTGACGTTGTAGCGATTGCTGAGTGAAGGATACTCGAGCAGGAAGGGACTTCCGGGAATTGCCTGATTTTCGAGATACGAGCTAACCATCGAGTCCGTGCCAGAGCCCGAACCAGAGATCGTTGTCAGCCCCGAGTTGCTTTCACGGAATGCCGACACGCCCAAGCGAACACCAAGGTCACGGCTGAAGTCATCATTTACGACGACGATGCGAGATTCAATGAGTACCTGTTTGATTGGTACGTCAAGCGTACGAACCAGACGGCGAAGGTCTTGCAGACGCTCGGCAGTATCCTGCAGCAGCAGTGTATTCGTTCGATCGTCGACACCAATGCTGCCGCGCTCCGACATCATTGTGCTGCCACCACCACCACCGGTCATCAGCGCCGCGAGATCCGATGCTTTCGCGTAATTGACTTGCAGGAACTCTGAGTACATAGGCTCAAGTTCGCTAATGGCGAGCTTGGCTTCAAGATCAGCCGTTTCACGTGCAGAGATCTCTTCCGCCGGAGCAACCATGATGACGTTGCCGTTCTGGCGCATGTCCAGACCTTTCGTCGTCATAACGATGTCCAGTGCCTGATCCCAGGGGACATTACGCAGACGCAGAGTTACGTTGCCCTGAACGGTGTCAGATACAACAATATTTTTTCCGGATGTCTCAGCAAGCAACTGCAATACTGCGCGTGTCTCGATGTCTTGAAAGTTTAATGTCAGACGTTGACCGTCGTATTCTTTGTTTTCCGAGAATAAACTGGACTCTGCGTCCGCAGTTTCCGGCGCAGGATTAATTTCGATCGTGAACTCATTGTCCGACTGATAGGCAAGCTGCTCATACTTGCCCTCTGCGGAAATTACAATGCGTGCATCCAGGTTGGTGCGCAGGGTATCGACGGTTGTTACCGGTGTTGCAAAATCCATTACATCAAGACGACGCATGAGCTCTGCAGGCAGGTTGGTGTCTTTAAAGACAGCTACCACACGACCACCTTCCTGGCGAATATCGACAGGCGTTGACGGGTCGGTCAGGTTAACGACAACTCGACCACCGCCATCGCGTGTACGGCGGAAGTCCACACCAGAAATAGCGCGGTTACCCGGCGCTGCGTATGAGCGGTCGCTTGATGCTGCTGCGCTGGCGAACTGGGTAGAACCCGCGCTGTAGTCATCTCCGTCACCTAATGTGATCGTTACGATATTGCCGCTGCGAACCGTCTTGTATTCAACCATGGAACCGAGATTCAGTACGACGCGCGTACGGCCATTGGCCTCTGCAGTCAATATCGTATTCAGCGGTCCGAGGTTTACATCGCGGCGACGCGAGGTCAGCCCCAATGTCGTATCTGGCAGATCGAGTGCGATTCTTGCCGGGTTCTCAATAGTAAACGCCAGAGGCTCAGGTGCAGTATTGCTCATGATCAATTTGAGCTCGACACGTTGGCCGGGCAAGCTTTGTACCTGAATATCCTGGAGCCGATTGCCTTCCTGTGCGCTGGCTGTAGCGCCGCAGAAAAGCAGCAGCGCCGCTTGTGCCAACACAACCAGTTTTGTTGCCGAAATACGGCACCCGGTTGTCGGATTTATTTTGAGCATCATTCCAATAACTCCCAGTTTCATTCAGGTGTTAGTCCGAAAGACCAACCGCAGCATCTCTTTCGATGTAGCCACCAATACCGTCAGAAATAATTTCAACCACTCCGATTTCCGACTCAGAAATTTCCGTAATTCGACCGTCATTCTGTCCCAGATAGTTACCGGGAATGACGCGGTGAATCAGTCCGTCAGATGTTTGTACGAGGCCATACATCGTGTCGTTAATTTGCAGCGTGCCGACCATGCCGAGCGAATCCAAAGGAAACGATTCCAGGTACTCACGACTACGCTCGTCATCCGGTCTGGGACCGCTGCCACCACCCGCTGCTTGCGGGACATCCGGTCGAAACGGTGACCGAAGACCCTGCTTGTCAGCGATATAGCTAAATGCTGCATAAGGCGTAATTTCCGGCAGAGGTTCGATACGACCGCCAGGACGAGCCTTGATCGTATTGATGTATTGATCGAGGTCGTCCGATCCGCCGCCGCAGGCTGTTAGGCCGACTGCGAGCAGCGTTACCGCCAACCCGCGTGTAATTTTGAGAGACGTGCGCATCCTAATTTGCCTCCCCATCCAGATATCGATAGGTCTGAGCCGTAACTTCCATGCTCAGAACGTCGAAGCTGCCAGTCGTTTCGGGCGTAATCGTGATGTTGTGCAAGGTCACAATTCGCGGCAGTGCCGCGATGCCGCTAACGAAATTGCCAATCTCGTGATATCCGCCGCTAAGGCGAATATTGATGGGCTTCTCGGCGTAAAAGTCTTTCGGAATCTCGGACTGCGGGACAAACAGTTTTTCCTGCAATCCGGCAGCAAGACCGGTTTGAGAAATGTCGACGATCAGGCTGGGAATTTCTGTTTCACCTGGCAGCTGCCGAAGCATGGTGCCAAATGATTGTTCAATCTGCGTAAGCTGCGCTTTGTAAGCGTCGTAATTCGCCGC
>JALHUQ010000353.1 GCA_022866645.1 Woeseiaceae bacterium
ACTGACTACGCACACATCATGATACCGGTTGGTCCGCGCGACTGATTCTCAGCAGCGCAAAATTGGAGGTCCCGCCCTCGTGGCGGGGTTTCTGATGTCCGCTTCGGGCCGAAAGCCGTCAGTCGAGCGTTAAACTACCGAACACCGGCTGACTGTTTTAACCAATGTGTTGCAACGATCCATTGAAGTCGCAAGGAAAAGCAGACGTTCAGCGCGAGTGGTAAGTTTGGGTTAGGATCGACCGCTCGTGGTCGAAACGTACTTGTGTTCAAAACATCAATATGAAGAATCAACGGTGCGTTGTCTCATGACGTGGACTGAGATAGCGCTAAATCCAAACGCTCCGCGAATTCAAAGGCATCGCCAAAACTATTGTAGAGCGGAGCAGGCGCAATACGAATGACATCCGGTTCGCGCCAGTCGGGTGTGACATTGAGCTTGCACAAGCGGTCGAACAGAGCTTTGCCGTTGATGCTCTTGTCCTTCACAACCAAAGATAACTGACATCCGCGCGCGTCCTCGGGCGTGATGGATCCGATACGCTCGCCAAAGCGTGTCGCGATTAGCCAGGCAACATAGGCCGTGAGTTTTTTCGATTTCTCGCGCAGCGCTGCAAGGCCGACTTCCTGAAATATCTGCAGCGACGCAACGACCGGCGCAAGCGATAAAACAGGCGGTGTGCTCATTTGCCAAAGCTCGGCGCCTTTTGCTGGCGTAAAACTTTTCGCCATTTTGAAGCGTGTCGACTCGTCGTGCCCCCACCAGCCGTGCAACTGGCGCAGGTTCTCGGGGTTACAGTGTTTCTCCGCGACGAAGGCGCCCCCAATCGCGCCAGGGCCGGCATTCAGGTATTTGTAACTGCACCAGGCCGCGAAGTCAGGCGCCCAGTCGTGGAGCGCCAGTTCGACGTTGCCAATGGCGTGCGCCAGGTCGAGGCCAACGGCACAACGGTGCTTTCGACCCAGCTCACAAACGGCGGCCATGTCGATGACTTGCCCCGTGTAGTACTGAACGCCGGGCAGCAGCAACAGCGCGACAGTGTCACCGTGCGCTTCAAGCAGTGCGGCGAGATCTTCGATGTGCAGACGTGTCTCTCCGTTGCGCGGTGTCCACTCGAGGAGGCCCACATCGGTGTCGTAGCCTTGCATTCGGATTTGCGAAGCAGCGGCGTAGCGATCCGAAGGAAATGCCTGCGATTCGATTACGATCTTGTAACGCTCATTGGTGGGCCGATAAAAACTCGCCATCAAAAGGTGCAAATTCACGGTCAGGGTGTTCATCGCCACTACTTCGCTGGCGATCGCACCCGTCAGTTCCGCGAGGCCCGCGGTGCAGGACCGGGCACAAGTCAGCCAGGGACGGTCGGGGTGAAAAAATCCTCCCACGGCATGGTCTTTCCATTTCCCCAATTCTTCTTCGACGTACTGGGCGGCCAGCTTCGGCTGCAGCCCGAGCGAATTGCCTACTAAATAGACCGGTGCCCGGCCATCGCGGAACAAGGGGAAATTGAACTGTTCGCGGTATCGGGCGAGCGGATCGGCCTGGTCCAGACTCGCCGCGAACTCGCGACTGTCTTCAAACCTCATTCTTGCCCCTCCACCTGGAAGACTCTCAGCGACCGCTTGTCAAGACGAACGGCGGTCAGTTGGCGACCCCATACGCAGCCTGTGTCGAGACTGATGAGTTTAGGTAGCACGACCAGTCCAAGTTGCGACCAGTGCCCGAATACAACGCGCGTGCCGGCCGTCGCCGGATTGTCGGCTTTGTACCACGGTATCTGATTCTTGCGTGCACGCCACGGCGATCCGCTAAACGAGAAATTCAGCTTGTATTCCCGTGTGATCATTCGCATACGTGTCAGGCAATTGATGATGAATCGCAGACGTTTGTAGCCACTCAACTTTTCCGACCACCGACCGGGGGAGTTGCCGTACATCTTGGTGAGTAATGTCTCGAAGTCGCCGTCGCGAAGTACCTCTTCGACTTCAGCTGCACGAGCGAGCGTTTGTCGCACGCTCCAGAGCGGATGGGTACCGGCATGAACCAACAGCGTGTCGAGTTTTTCGTCGTAATGCGCCAAGGGCCGGCGTCGCAGCCAGTCGAACAATTCATCGGCATCGGGCGCGTTGAGCGATTTTGCAATCGACTCAAAGCGCTCGTCGTAAGGTATGGCACCGGCCCACAGTGCGAGCAGATGCAGATCGTGATTGCCCATAACAGTGATCGCGGAGTCACCGAGCTCACGCACAAAGCGAATTGTTTTCAATGACTTAGGGCCACGATTAACAAGATCACCGGTCAGCCAGAGCGTGTCGGCAGCGGGGTCAAAATTGAGCTCGTCCAAAAGCCGGCACAGTGGGTCATAGCACCCTTGTATGTCGCCGATAGCGTAAACGGCCACGACGTTGCGCTAGTTCAGCAGTCCGGGAACTGCGAGCGTGAAAGGGGCAATGGGCGCATCAAACGAAATACCGCCGTCGGCCTCCATGCGATACAGGCCCTGCATTGCGCCAACGGGCGTTTCCAGTACCGCACCGCTGGAGTATCGAAATTCTTCGCCCGGATTGAGGTAGGGTTGTTCACCGACGACACCGTCGCCGCTCACTTCCTGAACCTTGCCATTTGCGTCAGTAATGATCCAGTGCCGACTGATCAATTGGGCCGCAACGTTGCCGTTATTCGATATCGTTATCGTATAAGCGAAAACGTATCGGTCGGACGTAGGTTCGGACTCGAAGTCAATGTAGCTGGTTGCCACCTGTATTCGGATATCGCACTGAGGTTTTTTCATTCGGGCATTCTAACGTAAGGAACTCGAAAGATGGTTACTGAGTTCAACGTATTTCGCGATGCTGATTTGTTCCGGCCGCATGCCAGGGTCGATTCCGACAGACTCCAGGTCACTGACTTCAACATGATCTTTTAGCGCGTTGCGAATGGTCTTGCGGCGCTTCATAAAGGCGTTACTGACTAGTTTTGCCAGTAGGGCCTCGTCCCGGATGTCGTAGGTGCCGGGCGGGAGCGGATCGAGTCTGACCACGGCGGACGTCACCTCCGGTGGTGGGCTAAACGCGGATCGGTCGACATCGAACAGGGACTCAATGCGCAGATGGCATCCGAGCATGATGCCCAGCCTGCCGTAGGTCTTGCTTCCGGGCCCTGCGGCCATGCGAGCGACGACTTCCTTTTGCAGCATGAAATGCATATCGACAATGTGGTCGCGAAACTTGAGCAGGTGAAACAACAACGGTGTCGAAATGTTGTAGGGGAGGTTGCCGACAATCCGCAGCCGGTCACCCAGTGTTGAATAATCAAATGCCAGAGCATCCGCTGCGTGGACGGTGACACTGGCATGGCCGTCGTATTGTTGGCGCAAGCGAGCCACCAGATCACGGTCGAGTTCCACGGCGTGCAAAATGCCTGCATCTGCTGCCAGAGCTGCCGTGATCGCGCCCTGACCTGGTCCGATCTCGACGACAACGTCATCCTTGGTTGCGTGCACGGCGCGCAGGATACCGTCGACGACTCCCGGGTCGGTCAGAAAATGCTGGCCGAAGCGTTTTCGTGCGCGATGGCCAGGCATCAGCGTGGCGCCGTGGTCTTTGCGAGGAAGATCGCCAGTTCTATCGCCGCGATGAGACTGCCGGGATCGGCTATACCGAGGCCCGCGATATCAAACGCAGTGCCATGATCAACAGAGGTGCGAATGATCGGTAGCCCCAGAGTGACATTCACGGCGTGTCCGAAGCCTGCGTACTTCAGCACAGGCAGCCCCTGATCGTGGTACATCGCAAGCACCGCGTCCTTGTGTCCGGCGGCCGGCGTAAAGGCCGTATCTGCGGGGAGCGGCCCACGCAGGCGCATCCCTTTTTGGCACAGTGCCCTGACGACGGGCGCGATGATGGCGTCATCCTCTTTGCCGAGGTGTCCGCCTTCGCCAGCGTGCGGATTGAGTCCGCAGACAATAATTTCGGGTACATCGATGCCGAATTTCGATTTGAGGTCGTCGTGCAGGATTTGCAGTACGCGAGTCAGACGGTCTTTCGTGATGAAATCAGGAACCTCGCGCAATGGCAGGTGCGTGCTGGCCAGAGCAACCCTGAGGTCTCCGGCAACCAGTAGCATGACCGGCAAGTCGACGCCCGTCAGTTCCGCGAGAAACTCGGTGTGTCCCGTAAATGGCACGCCGGAATCAGCAATGACGCTTTTGGCGAGAGGGGCGGTCACGAGTCCGGCGTAACGGCCCTCCAGGCAGCCCGTCGTGGCGAGCCGCAACCCGGCCAGCAAGGTCTGTGCATTCAGCGGATTAGGTTGTCCGTGAATAACCGGCGCCGGGAAAGGTGTATCGATGACCTGCAGGCGCCGGTCCAGCAAGCGCGCATCGCCGACAACAACAATCCTGGATGCAAAAGGTGTTTCGGCCAGCGCGGAGCAGAGTTCAGGGCCGATACCGGCCGGCTCTCCCGCAGTAACGACTAGAGGTTTAGGCCACGCCACATCTAGATGCGCGAATCGACAAACGCCTCATCGCGCATGCGTTGGATCCAAAGCAATGTTTCCTCTTCCTGCTTGCTGTTACGAATGCGCCCGACGCAATTGCGTTCTTTGACTTCATCGGTGTTGTCATAAACCCGACGCTCGAGGACTTCGAGGATATGCCAGCCAAACTGCGTACGGAAAGGTTCTGTAACCTGATTGAGTTCGGCTGCATCGGCGGCAGCTTTGAATTCCGGCGCGAATGAATCTGTCTCGGCCCAACCCAGATCGCCGCCCAGATTGGCAGAGCCCGGATCATCGGAAAGTAATTTTGCCTGCTCGGCGAAATCCTCGCCCTCACGAATCTTCGCGAGCGCCGTTTCGAGACGTTGTTTTGCCGTCGCATCGTCGATAATTTCGGTCGGCTGAATCAGAATGTGGCGAATTTTCGTCTGATTGATTTCACTGCGCTCGACCGCGCTGCGCAGGTTGTCGACTTTTACAATGTGAATGCTGTTGGCGGAACGGAATGGCGCCGTAACATCGCCAGCTACTTTATCTTTCAATACCTCAGTAAAGATCGACGGAATTTGCTGGCCGTTTATCCAGCCGAGTGATCCGCCTTCCAGCCCGGTCGGGCCTTCCGAGTAGCGTGCTGCAAGTTCGCGAAAATCCGCGCCGTCCTGCAAGCGTGCGTAAATGTCGTTCGCACTTTGCTCGATAGCGGCGGCCGTCGCGGTATCGGCTGACTCCGGGATACTGAGCAGTATGTGCGACAGTTGCCAGTCAGAGTTCACGACAACGTTGTTCTCGATGTCGATAATGCATTGCTCGATTTCGCGCTCGGAAACGCGAATGCTGCGCATCACTTCGATACCTTTGAGTTCATTGATCGTCAATTCCTCGCGCAGGCTCTCGCGGAATTCGGCGTAGTCGATGCCGTCTTGTGCCAGCAGCGCCGGCATTTGATCAAATGGAATTCCATTTTGATCGGCGATGCGCTGAATCGAAACGTTGATGTACTGATCGGAAATCTGATCCAGGAGTCCAATTCGCTTGGCTCGCTGCATCTGGATTTCAACGACGATAAGGCGCTCAAGAATCTGCTCGCGGAGGACTTTCTCCGGCGGCAATTGCATATTTTGCTCTTTGGCGCGCTTGGTGACGGCAGCGAGCTGCTTTTCGAACTGGCTCTTGAGTACGACGCCGTCATTCACGATAGCGGCCACGCCGTCCAGATATTCACCCGTTTCGGAAAGTTCGTCAGCGGCAAGCAGGGGCGCAGCCACCAATGCGGCGATTGCACATAAGATGTTGATTTTTAACACTATTTACTACCGGAGATCTGCAGAGTAGCCAAGAATACCACGTTCGAGGAGTTTGTCAGCAGCCGTGCCAACACTCGCCACACCCTTCAATATAAATTGCAGACCGAAAGATGTATCAAGAGTTCCGTCACGAGTGGAGATGTAGCGCCGGGAAACCAACCTTAGGCCCCAACAACAACTTTCATATTCGAGACCAAGGAATTGCTCCAGCACCGCGTCATCGCGAAACGAATAATTGTAGCGACCGACAACATTCCAGTGGGTGGCGACAGGCCATGACCCCGAGACGTCGCCTTGCTCCAGCGAGTCGCGTCGAAAGCGGTAGGCCAAATTGAGTATTTTGCTGTTGGCAGGTCGGTATTGCAGCCTCGCTTCCGACTTTGTCGTGTCGCCGGTGTCGCTGGCACCAGACCCCCATTGATGTCCAAAATCAAAATTGACGTTCCTGAATAGCAGAAAGCGTATCCGCGCGATGTAGTCTGAAGTTTCGGACGTCGCAACGTTCGTGCCTGGCAATGTCACCAGGCGGTCGCCGTGGTATCGAGTTTGCCCGATCGTAGCGGACATCATTTCCCGACCAGTCGAAACATCGAGGATTCGAGAGGTGATACCAAAGCTGATCTGCTCCGTGTCGCCGATACGGTCGGCGCCAAGATAGCGATTCTTGCGATACAGCTGCACCAGGTTGATGTCCGGTGAGATCGTATCAAATACCGGCAATCCATCCTGATCTCGGAAAGGTATGCTGACGTACAGGAGGCGCGGCTCGATGGTTTGAATCCGACTGGAGTTACTGGCAGCGCGCTCGAAAATCAAACCCATATCGAGACTCGATACAGGCACTGATCGACTCGGGGCAGTACTGTCGCCCGGCAAAGTATTCTTGAGGTCGTAACGTGCGTAGTTAAGTTCGATCCCGGGGGTTATAAACCAACCCGGCCCTGAAATCGGCAGATCGATTCTTGGCACCGCGTTAACGCGCCATCCGGTAACGCCAACATCGCGATCAAAGTTGACGACTTCACCAGAGATGCCGAAACGCAGGCCGAACGGCGTTTTCCAGCGGCCGTTGACGAGTACCTGCGGGGCCCGCCGGTACGGCTGCTCGTCCGGCAGAATCGCATCGTCGATGGTCTGGTAGTCCTGCACCTGCGCAAGCATCGAAAAATTGGGCGAGAAATAATCGAAACGCACACTTCGGTTCAGGTGCGTGATACTTGAGGCGCTCAGGCTGCCTCCCAGGTCCTCGTAGTACTGGCTATCTGACACGTCGGTCAGATCAATCTGGTTGCGCCAGCCGTCGCCGAAGAGCGTGCGATGCTGATAATGAAACTGATAGCGTGTCTCTCCAACGATATCGTCATTTGGAAGATAGTCAGCGCTGACAAGTCCGTCGTTACGTGCAGTCAGGTAGCGAAACTCAGTTGCGATTTGCAGCCCGCGGCTCGTTAACAAGCGTGGCGTAATGGTAGCGTCGTAGTTTGGCGCTATATTCCAGTACCAGGGCACCCGAATTTCGTTGCCACTGCGGCCGGAGCTGCCGATCTCGGGCGTCAGCACTCCGGACTTGCGTGCATCACCGATGGGGAAAGACAGGTAGGGTGAGTACAGTATTGGTACACCCTTGAATTTCAACTTCATGCCCTTCGCGGTACCGACACCTCTCTTGGTATCTAGTTCGATGGACTTGCCTTGCATCAGCCAGTCTTCAGAACCGGGCGGGCAGGTCGTGTACTCGACGCCATCAAGAGTCAAAAAACCGTTCTGATTGATTTCAATCGCATCGGCTGCGCCGCGCGAATTGTTACCGGCCAATGATAACTCGGCGCCCTCGAATCGAATCCGGCCAGTGACGTAGGCGAACTCGGCCGAATCGCTGAGGACCTGGGTGCCGGGATCCTCGTAGCGGACGCTACCTTTGAGATAAATGGCTTTTTGCACCGGGTCATAGCGCGCGGTATCGGCGCCCGCGAGCTTGTCGTCGCGTCTTAAGAGAACGCCTCCCGACATCACCGCGGTAGGCAAGTCACCCAGTTGGGCCTCAAAGTTGCCGGCCTCAAGTAGAATGGTCTCGGGGTTTGCCAGTGGCGTGAGCGGCAGGAACGGGTCCGTCGACAGTCGCCGCTCTGGCGACGTCTGGCAGGATAGCGGCTCGGCGGCGACTGCATTCATGGCGGCCAGCAGCAGTAGCGCTGTGAGTAGAGATTTAGGGAACAATTTAATGATCGGGTCAGGCTTCGGCTATGGCTACCAGAGACGGGATGTTATCAGGCATTCTTATTTGTTACCTTCGCATAGTTTTCTAGGTGCTTCAACGCGTTACGGAGATTTGAGATCAAGCAATCAGACACCGCCACCGACTCGCGCCGGGTCGCGCTAAGCCTTTGGATTGATAGCATCGACACAGTCGCCGGTAGCGTGCCGGTGCCCGCCTCCGGCGACGCCAGTTTCCGACGCTATTTTCGATTGCAAAAGGGGGGAGAAAGTTTCATTGCGATGGACGCACCGCCACCTCAGGAGAACTGCCTGCCATTTGTACGTGTCGCGCGCTATCTTGAGGCGATGCAGCTGCAAGCGCCCCGAATCATCGAAGCGGATGTTGAGAACGGGTTCTTGCTGCTCACCGATATGGGTAGCGAACAGTATCTTGACCGGCTGCAGCGCGATCCCGATTCGGCCGATGCGCTTTACGGTGCCGCGATTGATGCGTTACTACGGATGCAGCGTCGTGGCGCGGCCTATCAGTCGATATTGCCACCCTACGATGAAGAATTATTACGCTTCGAGCTGACTCTGTTTCACGACTGGTTATGTGGCACGCACCTCAATATTGAATTCAGCGACGACGACGAGCGGGCCTGGCAGGCCTGTTGCGACGTACTGGTCGAAAATGCCTTGGGCCAGCCACAGGTATTCGTGCATCGCGATTATCATTCCCGCAACCTGATGGTGATGGATGACGGGACCCCCGGCATTCTGGATTTTCAGGATGCTGTTGAAGGGCCGTTCACTTACGACCTTGTGAGTTTACTCAAGGATTGCTACATCCATTGGCCTGCCGAGAGAGTGCGGCTATGGGCGCTCGACTACTATCGAAGACTCGGTGAGAAAATACACCGGCAGGTGAACGAACAGCGATTTATTCGCTACTTCGAATTGATGGGCGTGCAACGCGAATTGAAGGCCGCCGGCATATTTTGCCGTTTGAACTATCGCGACGGAAAGCGAGCCTACCTTGGTGACGTTCCGCGCACTCTTGACTACATCGTCGAGACCGGTCCGCGTTACGCCGAGCTGGATTTTGTTGTGCGACTGATTAAAGAAAAAGTATTGCCCGCGTGGGACGGCCCTTAATGATTGCGATGATACTGGCGGCAGGGCGGGGCGAGCGGCTGAAACCCTTGACCGACACCACACCGAAAGCGTTGGTCGAAGTTCGCGGTCAGAGCTTGTTGGAGTGGCATCTCGAAAAGATGCATGACGCTGGTATAAGGGACGTAGTCATCAATCTTGGCTGGCTGGGCGAAAAAATTGTCGAGCGCGTGGGCTCCGGATCAGGCTACGGACTGAGTGTTGTTTTTAGTCCCGAGGGCGACAATGTTCTTGAAACGGGTGGTGGTATTCACAACGCTTTGCCTTTACTTGGCGACAAACCGTTCCTGGTAATGAATGCGGATATCTATACCGATATGCCCATTCCGAAGGTCAAATTGGAGGATCAGTCGATGGGACATCTGGTGTTAGTGCCGACACCGGACTATCGTGACCACGGAGATTTCGATCTGGATGATGGAATAGTTCGAAATGGCGATTCGCCGGCGCTGACCTTCAGTGGTGTATCGGTATACCGACCGGAATTCTTCGACGCCTGCGAACCAGGCCGATTCTCCATTGTCCCAATGCTCCGCAGAGCGGCTGACGCGCGTCAAATACAAGGTTCGTTGTACGAAGGCCAGTGGGCAGATATAGGAACAACGGAACGACTGGCGACCCTGAATCAGTAGACAGTGCCAGTCATTCGGCCGAGAACCCCAGGTGTTTCAGAAAATGTGGCAACAGTTTCTTCGAGGCATCCTCAAGTGACAGGCTGATTCCCAGCCGCTTCAAGTCCGTCATTTGAAGTTCCGCGTAACCGCAGGGATTGATGAGCGTAAAAGGCTCAAGGTCAACGTCCACATTCAAAGCCATGCCGTGAAAACTGGCACCGCGACGAATCCGCAGTCCAACACTCGCAAGCTTTTCGCCGGCAACGTAGACGCCCGGCGCGTCTGCGCGGGCGGCTGCGACAACGTCATGCGCGGCTACAAGATCTACAACACTTTGTTCGAGCGCCGTGACCAACTTACGCACACCGATATTCGAGCGTCTGATGTCGATGAGCGGATACACCATCAACTGGCCGGGCCCGTGATAGGTAACCTGACCGCCGCGATCGATTTGCACGACCGGAATGTCACCGGGCGCGAGCAAGTGTTCTGCGCTGGCGTTCAGACCCATCGTAAATACCGGTGGGTGTTCTACGAACCAGATTTCGTCGGCAGTGTTTTCGTCGCGCGCGTCAGTGAAATTCTGCATTTCGCGCCACAACGGAATGTAGTCCTGGCGGCCGCGAAAAATGGTCTTCATAGAGCCATCAGTACGTCGTCGTGTGCGGAGGCGTCGCGGTAAATGTCATCGAGCTGCTGCTGACTGGTTGCGGTCACTGTCACCGTGATGGAGACGAAATTGCCCTTGGCGCTGAGGTTTACATAGATCGCTTCTTCGGCGACAGGACCGACGTGGTGCTCAACCAGCCCGCGCGCAATGGCACGAAACTCGGGCGTATCCCGGCCCATCATCTTGATCGGGAATTCGCACGGAAACTTAATTGCCGATTCTTCAGACATGTCACTCGAACCAGAGACTTACACTGTCTTTCATGGTTTGCCAAAATGTTCCGGACGGATTGTCTTCGAGGGCGCGTAATGGCGCCTTGATGAGCTCGTCCCCGTCGAGGCTGATAATAAGCTCGGCTACAGCTTGTCCAGTGGCCAGCGGAGCAACGACCACAGCAGGAATATCCAGTTTCGACTCCAGCTTGTCGTAAGAGCCGCGGCGGACCGTAATGTAAAGGTCCTCGAGTACGCCCAGGCGGGAATACTCGTTTGCAGACTTCCAGACTCGTGCTGTGGAAATTTCCTCGCCCGCCTTGAACAGCAAACGCGTCTCAAAAAAACGAAAACCGTAATTCAGCAGCGCCTGACTGCCATCCGCGCGTGCCTTCGTGCTGGACGTGCCGAGCACTACCGAAATAATTCGCATGTCGTCGCGCCTGGCTGAGGCAACGAGGCAATATCCGGCATCTTCGGTATGGCCGGTCTTGAGGCCATCAACCGAATCATCACGCCACAGCAACGAGTTGCGATTGCTCTGTTTGATGCCGTTGAACGTGAATTCTTTTTCTGCATGCATCGGATAATATTCAGGGAACTGTTCGATAAGCGCGCGAGCCAGTGTTGCCAGATCGCGCGCCGTGGTCCGGTGGTCGTCGCCAGGTAAGCCGGTTGCGTTCTGGAAATGACTCGAGTGCAGGCCGATTGCGGCCGCCTGCTGATTCATCATCTCGGCAAAAACGTCCTCGCTGCCAGCGATGTGTTCTGCGAGCGCGACGCTCGCGTCGTTTCCGGACTGCACGATCATGCCCAACAACAGATCATGAACCGTTACTCGTTTGCCAACTTCAACAAACATGCGCGAGCCTTCCGCTCGCCAGGCTTTCTCGCTGATGGTCACTTCGTCTTCGAGGGAAATCTGGCCCTGTTTCAGGGCACTAAAGACCACATACGTTGTCATGATTTTCGTCAGGCTCGCCGGTGCCAGTGACTCATCCGCATTCAGCGCCGCCAATTCGTAGCCAGTCCGGCTGTCGATGACCAGATAGCCCTTGGCACCGATGACGGGGGCCGCCGGGGCCGGCATGGACTCAGCATAAGATATTGAAAATACAAACAAAAAAAGAATCGCGAACGCGCTGCGTAAAGTATGGGACATACGGCCTCTGGAGATAAAAGCGGAATCGGCGCGTATTGTACGCGGCTAGTCTGTAATAAGGTAAGGGTCAGTGATACCGAGGTTTTCCAATTTCTCAACCAGCTGGTCGTACCGGGCGACATCCGCTACCGGCCCAATGCGGACACGATAAAGGGTGGGGCTGGCCGAGGTGTCCTCGTAGATAAAAGCGCCGCTGACGCCGGACTGCGACAGCATCGCCAGTCGCCGTTCGGCATTCATGCGATCGCCAAATGCGCCGACCTGCACAACTATTCGGGGCTGGCTGGAGGGCGAGGTTACGGCGGGTGTCGAAGCCAACGGCGGTTTGGGTGGTGTTGTGGCGCGAACAGGACGATCGCCCTGCGGCGCGTCGAAATTGTAGGCGGTGACCTCCACCAGACCTGTTCCGTCGCGAATAATGTCGAGCTTGAGTGCGGCGGCATACGACAAATCGATGATGCGATTGGCGACGAACGGTCCACGGTCATTAACCCGAACGACAACGGTCTTATTGTTGCTCAGATTTCTAACTTGCACATAGGTCGGTAGCGGCAAGGTTTTGTGTGCGGCGGTCATGGAATACATATCGTAGACCTCACGATTTGAGGTCAGGTTGCCGTGAAATTTCGTGCCATACCAGGACGCGACACCGCGCTCCTGATAGCCGGTGCTGCTCTGCATCACGGTGTAGGTCTTGTTGAGCACCTCGTATTTCGGACCGTCGCCCATGTCTCGACCGTTGCCGTAACGACTGCGCGGTTCCGGCCTGGGCACGGCATCTCCCGGCAAATCGGGAATTCGGCCGCTACCCGGACCATCATTCTTGCTTCTGTTGCCGCCGCAGCCAGCGAGGACAATTGCGACCGCAAACACTATCGCTGCGACAGTACTACGACGCATTGCCGTCGGCGTCTGCAGCGAGCTTCAGGGAAATCTGCTGACCCAGCTGGTGTGCAGCGAGCGCGTACATCACGCTGCGGTTATATTTTGTGATGACAAAAAAGTTATGAAAACCAACCCAGTGTTCTATGCCGTCGTCGCCTTGGTAGGTCAGGAGCTGGCCCTTGCTGTCCGCGCACAAGTCCGTTGAAAACATCACGCCTTTCTTGCTCAGTGACTCAACCGTATCGGTGCTCTCGAGCGTGTTCTCTGGCTCCGGAATCGGGCCGCTCCACGTGTTACTCAAAGTGGCCAGCGTGACAACCTCTTCGCCGACGCGCCAGCGGTGTGCCAGAAAGTAATTGGCGATACTGCCTGCGGTATCAGCCCAGCTATTCCAGATGTCGCGCTTGCCGTCTCCGCTGGCGTCGACCGCGTACGCGCGGAAACTGGATGGCATGAACTGGGGTCTGCCCATAGCGCCAGCGTAGGATCCCATCGGGACGGTCGGATCCAGTTCCTCTTCACGCGCAAGAATCAGAAACTCCATCAACTCTTTGCGAAAAAACGTTTGGCGCGGCGGGTAATTGAATGCCAGCGTCGCCAGCGCATCGATCACTCTGTCTTTTCCCGTTATGCGCCCGAAGTAAGTCTCGACGCCGATGATACCGACCAGTATCTCGCCAGGAACACCTGTCTCAAGCGTGATGCGCTCAAGCATTTCCTTGTTTTCAAGCCAAAACGCAGCACCCGCATCGACGCGTTCGGGCGTGATGAAGATCTTGCGGTATTCGCCCCAGGTCAGTTTGCGTTCTGCAGGCGTGGAAATCTTCTCTACGATGCTTGCCTTGATCTCAGCTTTGGCGAGTAACTTGGTCAGCGCATCGCGGTTGAAGTCGTGCTTCTCAACCATTTCATTGATGAACTCGACGACATCCTTCTGTTTCAGGTTGACGTGAACCTTTGCGAACGCGAGGGAGGGGGTTGCGGAAATAATCAGCGCTAGTACGCCAGCGAACAAATGTTTGTTTGTCATCGGGACTTCATTAGTGAGGCAATAATTTCCGGTGTGAGTGGATCGACATCAGAATACCGAATCCCATCATCAACGTCACCATGGACGTACCGCCGTAGCTGACGAGGGGCAGTGGCACGCCGACCACCGGAACCAGTCCGGTCACCATGGCGGTGTTGACAAAGACGTAAACGAGAAACGTCAGACTGATCGAACCCGCCAAAAGCCGGGAGTAGGTGTCGTGTGCTTGAACTGCAATATAGAGACCGCGGCCAATAACGAACATGTACAGAACAAGCAGGCCCAGAACGCCAAACAAGCCAAACTCTTCACCGAGTACGGCGAAGATGAAATCCGTATGTCGCTCCGGCAGAAACTCGAGATGCGCCTGCGAGCCATTCGTCCATCCTTTGCCAAACAGGCCACCGGAGCCAATAGCGATCTTGGATTGAATGATGTTGTAGCCGGCGCCGAGCGGATCGCTGTCCGGATCAAACAACGTCAACACACGCTGCTTTTGATAGTCCTGCATGAAATTCCACAACACGAGCGCGCCCGGTACGGTGAGTGCACCGAGTCCGAACAGGAGTTTGAACGACATGCCCGCGAGGATGATGACGATAACGCCGGATGCCGCTATTAGCAGTGCGGTACCAAGGTCCGGTTGCTTGGCTATCATGTACGTCGGCACCGCGATGAGCAGCGTAATCATCGCCAGATGGCCGATTTTGGGAGGTATATGGCGGTCGTGCAAATACCAGGCTGTCATCATAGGAACAGCAAGTTTCAGTGCCTCGGACGGTTGAAACCGAATGCCGACATCAAGCCAGCGACGTGCGCCTTGCCCGACGTCACCTTTCGTTAGCACCAGTAGCAGCAATAGCAAGCCGGCCGCATATCCCCACGGCGTCCAGCGCCGCAAGAAATCCGGCGGCAATTGCGCGACGATCAGCATGGCGACCAGCGCGACGCTGAGTCGAATAGCCTGATTGACGATCAGGTGAGAGTCTTCACCGGACGCGCTATAAAGCACAAACAAGCCAAATACGCAGATGAGCAGCAGGCCGCTCAGCAACGGACCGTCGATATTAAATCGGCGTACGATTCCGGAAAAGTCT
Organism: Woeseiaceae bacterium; assembly: GCA_022866645.1. Classification (GTDB taxonomy): domain Bacteria; phylum Pseudomonadota; class Gammaproteobacteria; order Steroidobacterales; family Woeseiaceae; genus UBA1847. Next base: position 14,847 of record JALHUQ010000353.1, read on the forward strand.
CTCAGGGGGGGCGTCCCGGGCGAAAACAGGCGCTGCGGTTCACGGAGTCGCATTTTTGCCATACCCCAGATATTGATCCATGACCGCCTTGGCTATGGGGGCGGCGACACCACTGCCGCTCTGGCCATTTTCAACAATAACGGCTACGGCGATTTGCGGACTATCAAACGGTGCGAAAGCGATAAAGAGCGCGTGATCGCGCTGCCGTTCAAGCAGTTTCTCTGCGTCGTATTTCTCGTCCTGTGCAATCGATACTATCTGTGCCGTGCCGCTCTTGCCCGCCATTTGATACGGAGCACCGGTGCCGACGGCGCGAGCGGTGCCGCGTGGCCCTTGCATCACGCTATGCATCGCCTCAAGCACGAAGTCCCAATAAAAACTATTGTCGATAGCAACGTTTTCCAATGACTCAGGTTGAACCAATACTCGATCTCCGCTGAGCGTATCCTCAACGGCTGCGACCAGATGTGGGCGATACCGGGTACCGCGGTTTCCCAACGTTCCCGCCGCGACGGCGAGCTGTAGCGGCGTTACCAACATGAAACCCTGACCGACAGACGCGATGACTGTTTCGCCGTGATACCAGCGTTGATTGTCACGGTCTCGAAAATTATTGCGTTTCCATTCTTTCGACGGCACGACGCCGGGCCGTTCGCCAAGAATGTCGATGCGGCTCGCACTGCCAAGACCGAAACGGGTCAGGTATTCGTGCATATTATCGATGCCGAGGTCGTTGCTGATCTCGTAAAAATACACGTCGCAGGATTGTTCGATCGCGTCGTGCAAATCGACGGGTCCGTGACCGTTAGGCTTCCAGTCACGGTAGCGATGCTCGTTACCTTCCAGCTGGAAGTAGCCTCTGCAAATGCTCTTGCGCGTCAGATTGGTCGCGCCCGTTGCGAGTGCGGCCAGCGCCAACATCGGCTTGATCGTGGAGCCTGGCGGATACGTGCCACGAATTGTTCGATCAAACAGCGGCAAGTCCAGGTCATTTTGCAATTCGTTGTATTGGTCCTTGCTCATGCCGACGGCGAACAGATTCGGGTCAAACGAAGGCGAACTAACCATCGCCAGAACTTCGCCGTTAGTGGGATCCAGTGCCACAACAGCGCCGCGCCGACCTTCGAGCGCGTTGTAGGCGACCTGCTGCAGGTCGACATCCAGGCTTAGGTAGATGTTGGAGCCAGGAGCGGCAGTCTGGTCCGTAGGCAGAGAATCGAGCAGCTCAGTCGTGTTTGCAGCGACATTCCGCCCGCGGGCATTGGTGATGAGATGCCGATATCCAGCGTAACCCTGCAGGTCGTTCTCGAAGCTGCTTTCAACCCCGGTCTTGCCGGTATGCGAGGTACCGGCGTAGCGCGCGAGCTCCAGGCGTTGTACGTCGTTGGTGTCCAGAGCGCCGACATAGCCGACGGCATGCGCAAATAGCTCGCCGTAGGGATAGTGGCGCACCAGTCTCGGCTGGAAGTCGACACCGGGGAATCGCGGTCGCTGAATAGCGAAGTTTGCGATTTCCTGATCCGTCATGCGGAATTTTAGTGTGACAGGCTTGAATTGCTGGCTACTGCCGCTCAATGCCCTGAACCGAGGAATATCGGCGGCCTCGATCAGATTGATTGCCGCGAGTCGGTTCAAGGTGTCGTCAATATCATCGACCTGCTCAGGTATTAATTCGAGCTGGTAGGCCGGAAGATTCTCGGCAATCACGCGACCTTTGCGATCAAAGATCAGTCCACGTATCGGCGGCACGGCCTCAATGCGCACACGATTACCCTGTGACTTCTCCGCAAACAATTCGTGGTCGAAGACCTGTAACTGAACGAGGCGGGCGGTGACCAGACCGAGAAGCACGAATGACACTACAGAGGCGATCACGACTCTGCCGATAAACAGACGTCGTTCCGAGTGGTGGTCCTTGATCGGTGAAAGCAGTCTCACCTCATGCCCCGGATCGTGTCCGGTAGCGCAGCCCAGAAAGGAATATCATCACGACCGGCCACAATAGCGTGCCCGATATGACGGGCCCCCAGTACGTGACCGCTGGTGCGTTGATTCCAGCAACGCCATTTATCCAGAACAACAAAAACTGGTAAGTGGCCAGTATCGGGAACACGGATGCTGTCAACTGAGGCAACGGGAACACCCGCATCAGCAGGTGGATCCGGACAGTAACAAACGCAACGCAACACAGCGCCAGCGCATGCTGGCCAAGTAAGGTGCCTTGCGAAACGTCGAGCACAATCCCGACGATCCACGCACTGCCAACACTCCACGTTCGTGGCAATTGCATCGTCCAAAAAATAACCAACAGTGCGAGCCAGTCGGGACGGAAGGGTTCAATCGTCTGTGGCAAAGGCATGATCGTCAGCATCAGCCCGAAGACAAACGACATGATGACGGGTAAACGACGTGATGCGCGATCTCTATTCATCGACAGTGGCCCCCGAATCAGACTCGCTGGCGGAGAAGATCAGCATTACTTCGCGAACCTGGCCCAGCGACGCGGCCGGGGTCGCGGTGACTTCCGCGTACGGTTCATGGGGAAGGCGCGTTACGGTTTCGACAATCGCGACCGGATAGCCAGCCGGAAATGTGCCGCCGAGGCCGGAGGTGACCAGCAAGTCACCGACACGAATATCGGCGTTGTTGACGACGAACGGTAATTGGAGTTGGTCGATCCTGCCAGTGCCGACGACAATCGTGCGCAGGCCATTTCGATTCACCTCTACTGGCAGCGCATGATCGGTGTCACTGATCAACATGGCTTGCGACGTCATGAGACCGGCTTCGATAACCTGGCCGACAACTCCGTCGGCGTCTATGAGCGCCTGACCATCGAACACGCCGTCCTGCGTACCAACATCGATGACCAGAGAGTGGCTGTATGGGTTGGCGTCAACGGACATGATTTCGGCAACCCGCGCTCTGTCACGAACCTGCGCACGAGCATCGAGCAACTCGCGCAATCGTGCGTTCTCAGCCTCGAGAGCATTGAGTTTTTGAAGTCTTGCGCTGGTGACCAGGCGCTCAGCGTTGAGACGACCCAGCTCCTGTTCGAGATCGCTTCGCGACGTGGTTGAATCACCCAGCCAACGCCAAAATCGTACTGGCGCATCAACAACGACCCGCAGTGGATAAACCGCAGCACCAATACCTTTACGAACTGTATCGAGGTGATTGTCGCGGTTATCAAAATACATCAGCAGGATGCTGATGAAAATCAGGCCAAGGACTCGAAGACCCAGCGCCGGAATGCGGCCTGGGGTATTGCTGTTATCGCGGGATGCGACCATTGATGGGTGTCAGATCTGTCGCCATTATTCCAAGCCGAATACCGTGGGGCCGTGTTCGTCGATGAGTTCGATTACTCGACCTCCACCGCGGGCGACGCAAGTCAGCGGATCGTCGGCGATAACCACTGGCAGTCCGGTTTCTTCCATCAGTAATTTGTCGATGTCGCGCAGCAATGCGCCACCACCGGTCAGAACAATACCGCGCTCCGCAACATCAGAGCCTAGTTCCGGCGGCGTTTGTTCCAGCGCTTCTTTGACGGCGCCAACGATGCCCTGCAATGGCTCTTGCAGCGCCTCCAGAATCTCGTTGCTGTTCAGCGTAAAGCTGCGCGGTACGCCTTCGGAAAGATTGCGTCCTTTAACCGATATCTCGAGGACTTCCTGACCCGGAAAAGCCGAGCCAATTTCATGCTTAATGCGTTCGGCCGTTGCCTCGCCAATCAGGATGCCGTAGTTGCGGCGCACGTAGCTAGTGATAGCTTCGTCGAAACGGTCACCGCCGATGCGTACGGACGCAGCGTAGACGATACCGTTCAGTGAGATGACAGCGACCTCTGAAGTACCGCCGCCAATATCGAGCACCATGGAACCGCGCGCTTCGTGTACTGGCATGCCTGCACCGATTGCAGCGGCCATCGGCTCGTCAATAAGGTAAACCTTGCGTGCGCCAGCGCCTTCGGCGGACTCACGGATTGCACGCCGTTCCACCTGTGTCGATCCGTACGGCACACAGATCAACACGCGCGGGCTCGGCCGGAAATAGCGAGACTGGTGCGCCTTCCGGATAAAGTGCTGCAACATCTTCTCGGTGACCGTGAAATCGGCGATGACACCGTCTTTCAGAGGTCGAATCGCGGTGATATTGCCCGGTGTGCGACCCAGCATGTTCTTGGCCTCAGTTCCGACAGCCTCAACAGTACGGCCACCACCCCGGCCAGAATCTTCCCGAATCGCCACGACGGACGGCTCGTTGAGCACGATGCCATGTCCCCGCGAGTAAATTAGGGTGTTAGCCGTGCCAAGATCTATTGAAAGGTCATTGGAGAAATAACCCAAGATATTTTTGAACATGTCGGGGCGGGGTCTCGAATCAGGATTAACGGCGTAATCTAACAATGCCCACGACATTCCACAAGGCGGCGTGTATTATTGCGTCCCCGCGAATACTGAGGCGTGTTAGCGTCGTCAACGCGGCTCGTCTTACAACCACAAAAACCCCGGAATTATCTAGTGTCCCTCGACAAAGTTAAGCTGCAACACATTGCGATGCTGGCGAGGCTGAAACTCACCGATGAGGAGTATGCCGAGAGCGTCGAAAAGCTGTCGAAGATCGTCGATTTCGTCGATCAGCTGTCGCAGGCCGATACGACGGGCGTCACTCCCATGGCCCACCCACTGGATGCAGTCCAGAGACTGCGACCCGATGTGGTTACCGAGGTTGATGATCGAGACCGCTATCAGGAAAATGCAGCAGCCGTATCGGCCGGGCTATATCTGGTCCCGAAAGTACTCGAATAATGGAGATGCATGCGCAGACATTGACTGAGCTGGCGGCCGGTCTCGAGAAAGGTGATTTCACGTCGCTTGAGCTGACGCAGGCATTACTGGATCGTATCGCCGCGCACAATGACAAGCTCAATGCGTTCATTACCGTGACCGCGGATGAGGCGCTGGCGGCGGCAACCCGCGCCGATACGGCGCGCAGTAAGGGTGGTGGCGGTGTTTTGAACGGCCTGCCCATTATCCACAAAGACATTTTCTGCACTCGCGGTATCAAAACGACCTGCGGCTCAAAAATGCTCGACAATTTCATTTCGCCGTATGACGCGACGGTTGTCGAAAGGCTGGCCGACGCAGGCGCGGTTGTGCTGGGCAAGGCCAACATGGATGAGTTCGCCATGGGCTCGTCCAATGAGACCAGCTATTTTGGGCCAGTCAGAAACCCCTGGAATCTCGAATGCTCGCCGGGTGGCTCGTCGGGCGGCTCGTCCGCTTCAGTCGCAGCGCGCTTTGCGCCAGCAGCGACGGGCACGGACACCGGCGGCTCGATACGCCAGCCGGCGGCTTTGACGGGGACGGTTGGCATCAAACCAACCTACGGTCGTGTCTCGCGATACGGCATGATCGCGTTCGCATCGAGCCTCGATCAGGCGGGCGTGATCACGCGCTCATCCGAAGACGCTGCGCGCCTGTTAGGCGTCATGGCCGGTTTCGACGAACGCGACTCGACGTCTATCGACCAGCCGGTTCCGGATTACCTCGCCGGCATTGCTCATTCGATCAAGGGTTTGCGGGTTGGTATTGTGCGTGAGCATTTCGATGCCGGTCTCGAAGAAGAGACGGGCAAGAAAGTGAAAGAAGCAATCGCCGTCCTCAAGGCGCTGGGCGCGACAACGGTTGAGGTCAGCCTGCCCAATCTGAATCTGTCGGTACCCACGTACTACGTCGTTGCGCCGGCTGAGTGTTCCTCAAATCTGTCACGCTTTGACGGAGTTCGATTTGGTTACCGGGCCGAAAATGCCGAGGACTTGCTGGATCTGTATTGCCGCAGTCGTGGCGAAGGCTTTGGCGATGAGGTCAAGCGCCGCATCATGACCGGCACCTATGTGTTGTCGGCTGGCTATTACGACGCCTATTACCTCAAGGCGCAGCGGGTGCGGAAGTTGATCGCGGATGACTTCAGGAAAGCGTTTGCGGAGGTTGATGTCATCGCAGGTCCGACCGCTCCGTCGCCCGCGTTCAAACTCGGCGACAAGGTCGACGACCCGATTCAGATGTATTTGAACGACATTTATACCATCGGTGCGAATCTCGCCGGATTGCCTGCCATGTCGGTGCCTTGCGGATTCGTTGACAAGTTGCCGGTTGGCCTGCATCTCGTTGGTGCACATTTCGACGAAGAGACGCTGTTGCGATGTGCCCATCAGTATCAGCAGGAGACTGACTGGCATACGGCGTGTCCGGAGGCGTTTAAATGAGTGTCGCCGGGTGGGAGGTTGTCATCGGTCTTGAGATACACACTCAACTGGCGACAAAAAGCAAGATTTTCTCAGGTTCATCAACAGCTTATGGATCTGAGCCCAATACGCAGGCGAACCTCGTGGACCTCGGCTATCCCGGTGTTTTGCCGGTGTTGAACAAAGAAGTCGTCCGCATGGCGACGATGTTCGCTTTGGCGGTCAATGCGACGGTGGCGCGCCGTTCGGTGTTCGCGCGCAAGAATTACTTCTACCCGGATTTGCCGAAGGGTTACCAGATCAGTCAGCTGGAGCTGCCGATAGTCGAGCACGGTGAAATGTTTATCACCGATGCCGATGGCAATGAAAAACGCATCGGTATCACGCGTGCGCACCTTGAGGAAGACGCCGGTAAGTCGATTCATGAGGGACTGGCCGAATTCTCGGGCATCGATCTGAATCGTGCCGGTACGCCGCTGCTTGAAATCGTCTCGGAACCGGATCTTCGATCGGCAAAAGAAGCCGTCGCGTACATGAAGAAGATTCACACCCTGGTGCGTTACCTCGGAATATCCGATGGCAACATGCAGGAGGGTTCATTTCGCTGCGATGCCAATGTGTCGGTCAGGCCGATCGGCCAGGAAAAACTCGGTACACGCGCTGAGCTCAAGAATCTGAATTCGTTTCGTTTCATCGAGAAGGCTATCAACCTTGAGGTTGAGCGGCAGATCGAATTGATCGAGGACGGCGGCCAGGTAGTACAGGAAACGCGTCTTTACGATTCGGACAAAGACGAAACTCGCTCGATGCGCTCAAAGGAAGAAGCGAACGACTACCGCTACTTTCCGGACCCGGACTTGTTGCCTATCGAGATCAGTGACGAGTTCATCGAGGCGGTACGCAAGACGATGCCCGAGTTGCCGGCTGCGAAGCAGACGAGATTTGTTGATGAGTACGGTCTGAAAGTCGACGACGCCGGCATTCTTACATCCAGTCGACCTTTGGCGGATTATTTTGAGTTAGTCGCCGCCGCATCGGACTCGACCGCACAGCTTGCCGCGAACTGGGTGATCGGTGATCTCGCCGGGGCCCTGAATCGTGACGGTCTGGATATCGGGGACAGCAAGATATCGGCGGCCGAGCTCGCCGGCCTTGTGAATCGTATTCACGACAACACCATCTCCGGAAAAATTGCGAAGCAGGTCTTCGAGGCGATGTGGGACGGTCAGGGATCGGCCGCCGAGATCATCGAGGCGAAAGGCCTGACCCAGATCACTGACAATTCAGCGCTTGAGTTCGTGGTGGACAAAGTGATCGCAGAAAATCCTGGCCAGGTCGCCGAGTACCGCGCCGGCAAAGACAAGTTGATCGGATTCTTTGTCGGCAAGGTGATGCAGGAAACCAAAGGCCAGGCCAACCCCGGGCAGGTCAATCAGATACTGATCGACAAGCTCAAGGCGTAGGCTGTGTCGGCCGACAGCGTCATCCCGTTCGCGTTTGAGTCGTTGCCTGTGCGCGGCGCGCTGATTCATCTTTCTCGCTCCTGGCAGCGTATGCAGCGTGATCACGACTACGATCCGTTGATCCTCGAAACCCTCGGCCACGCGGCAGCCGCGACCGGGCTGATCGCCCAAAGCCTGAAGTTCGACGGCGCCATCACCCTGCAAATTCAAGCTAGTCGCGTTTTGAAAGTGTTGGTCATGCAGTGCACGAGCGAGCTCGATATTCGCGGCATGGCCGCGACGCAAGAGGGTGTTGGCGCTACGAGTTTTGCCGAATTAACGCACGACGCTCGCTGCGCGATCACCGTCGATAATGGCGATCGTCCCTATCAGGGCATCGTCGCGATAGATGGTGAGTCGTTGTCTGCGAGTTTGAAACACTACTTCGATCATTCAGTGCAGGTCCCGAGTCTGGTTGCCCTGGTCGCAAACGAACACCTTGCGGGCGGTATTCTGCTGCAACAAATGCCCGGAATGGCCATCGCCAAAGACGACTGGACGCGATTGAACTTTCTACTCGAAACGCTGCGGACAGCCGATTTTGACGATGATGCGGGGCTTGCCCTGATCGGCAAGCTGTTCGCCGAAGATGATGTACGGGTCCAGCCACCCCGAAACGTGGAATTCAACTGCCGGTGCTCGGATCAGAAAGTCGAGGATGTGCTGAAGATGCTTGGCGAGGACGAAACCAAAGCAGCACTGGAGGAGCAGGGCACTATCGAGGTCGTCTGCGAGTTCTGCGGCGAGAAACGGTCGTTTGATTCGGTGGATGTCAGTCGCGTATTCGCGGAGAACGTGGTTGGTGGTCCTGAGTCTGTTCAGTGACCTTAACTCCGCCAACGGGCGGCTCTCAACAATAAAGTTTCGAATCGGCCAGAAGTGGCCGTTGGCTAATGCCTTGCAGCAGCTTGTTGGGCGGCACGCCAGCTACTTAGCTGGATTCGCTGGCGGAAGTGCTCCGACCTGTGCCTGCAGGTCGATGAGCGGCTGCTGGTTCACCTTGAGTAATCCGTCGCGCGGTCGATCGAGATCGACCACGAGGGTGATAACCGCACCAAGGAGGGCGATCAGCACGATGGCAGTGAGGGGGCTGCGTCGCTGGGTCAAGCCCGCGGTGTAGCCCACCATCGCCAGCGTCAGCATCGAGCCGGAGAAGAGGAGGAGGAGGATCGTCTCGGGTACGCGTGCGTAGATGCCTGCCGTTACCCGCGTCTCGTTTAGGTCGATCGTCTCGTTCAGGGAGTCAATGAACAGGGCCAGGACGTCCGATTCCGGTGTGGCGCGGGCCAATTCCTCGGCGATGGACCAGAGCTTCCCCTGCAGATCGGCCGATCGAGCCAGTCTTACTCGGACGTCTGTCAGATCGTTGTTCACGATGCGCAGGGGAACGTACTCGCGGAGCAGAGCCCGGATCTCGCTCGAGGCCGGCTCTGGCAGGTAGCCCGCCCTGAGGTAAGTGGTGCCTATGGAATTCGCCTCGGCCAGCACGAGCCCGCGGCGCGTGTCGAAGCGATCGGATGCCATCCCCATCGCGATCGCGAGCAGGAAGGCCATGAGGGCCAGGAGCGAGCCCACGATCATGCCCGTGGGGCCCTGCTTCTCGTCTTGCGTGCGCTCCTGCCACCAATACCCGTGGCGGTAACCAAGCTCGGTAACGATCAACGCGAAGATGGCGAACGCTACGAAGACGCCACCGATCGGCAGTGAATCAAGTAACTGCTGGAAACTCATCATCCCTCACGCTTTGGCAGTGGCCAGGTTCGCGAGATGGCGCGAGTAGCCGTTGTATCGGGCATCGAATGGTCCTTGTGTCGTGCCGCCCAACGCTTTATTGAACGCTCGAAAAGGGGTGTTGGCAAGGTGCTGGTCATGGCAAGCCTCTTACTTTCTTACCTGACTGCGCTCGACCATATGAATATCATGATTGAGGCGCGATTGCGATAAGGGAACGCTGGACTTTGACCTGCCGGCCGGGTCTCGGGTCGCGCTCGTCGAACTACCGGAATGAGTCACTAGCAACCGCTCGATTTACTGGCACTCGACGGGCAGCTTTCGGCCGATCGCAGTCATTCGTGCCCTCGAAATCAGGTACGTTTGTATTCAAATGAGCTGCGCTGAATGGGTGAAAGTCCGGTGTCCGGCCGGGAGCTATTGGCAGAAGCAGTTGCCGTTCGGTGTCGAGAATACAGTAGCGAGTCCGCCGCCCTCTGTCCTGAGGTTGGTGGTCTGACCCTGATAGAGCCTGGCTGACAATTGTTGAATCTTGGCGTTGTAGGTTACGCAGCGAATGTCGAGTTTTAGCGACTGCTTTTTCCCATCGATGATGAGTTGTCGTTCGCTGGGTGGCACCATAGTTTGGGCGATATAATCGGCGTGGGTGATGTCTTCCCAAACCCGTTTTGTGAGCTTGGCGCCTCGATACGCACCGCGGCTGCCATATCCGGTAGCGGGTTTAAAAAAGAGCTGTTTTCGATTCGCCCAGAGAAGAGCAGCGTTGTCTTTCGTTACAGTAACCGTGGCCGGTAGTGAGTGCTTTAGTGCAGTGATGACGTCCTCCTCCACACCAAACTCCTTGAGACGATTGGAGTCTGACAACAGCGACAGATTGCGTTTGTCCGCATAGAGGGCATAAACGTAAGGGGAAGGCGTCAATACCACAATACCGCTCTGATAGGCCGCTCGTAAGCAATCGGAGCCAGGCGATTCCAGATAGAAATCAGTGAGGCGGTTATACACGAGGTCGATCTTTCGCCCTTCCGACCACAGTGTGTTCTCCGAGATCGTGAAATCTTTGGGATCGGCGATTATTGCTTCAATACCGTGTCGTTCGAAGAGTGATTGAAATAACAGAAACTCGGGGTACAAGAATTGTTCCGATGGCTTGTCGTCCACGATGGCGATTGTATGCAGGGTTTTGTCTGGAAACTGTGACTGCCACTCTTCTTTGAACATCGCAATTAGTTCTTGCTCGACCTCGGCAAAATTGGTTGTTCCGCCAAAGAAAGTGATCACCTCATCACAGCAGGCTTGCTGGGCCGAAGCCAGATATAGATTCAGCAATACTCCGCCAGCATTCGTGTTGACCTCGATCAGCTGGGGGCCATCCATTCCAAGGTGAAAATCGTATCCAAGAAAGACACCTCGGGGGCCAAAGTCCTGGCGGCTGGGAGCAGGAGCAGCGGCCAGTACAGCGGCACGATATGCACCATTGTGGGCCACTTTCTCGACAGCGCGAATTAGCTGCTCCATTTCCTGGAGATGTTCCTGCCCTAAGAAAACAGGTGAGTCCGCAAACAGATGACTGTTTGCGTTCAGGAGTTGTTCCGGCAGACCCGAGTCTCTGAGATGAACTTCCAGGCTATCGTGAAGTGCTTCTCTGTTTACGGTAATACAGTAGCAATCCTTATTCAGTGCTTCCGCTAGTTCTTTTGCCATTGGCTGTCTCTACGGTGGGAAGAGTTGTCGAACCTTCCGAGATCTGGCCAACCACTTCAGTAGCAGCCAGTCAGAAGTTGGCTCCTAGTCGCTCATGGCGCTTTCTATTTCCAGTACCGTTCGTGGAATATGGCGTGAGAGCAATAGCGGGCCGTCTTTGGTAACGAGAATGTCGTCCTCAATTCGGATGCCGATGCCTTCTTCCGGAATATAGATTCCGGGTTCCACCGTTATCACTACGCCTGCTTTCAACGGCAGGTCGTAGTTACCGGCGTCATGCACATCCAAGCCCAGGAAATGGCCAGTTCCATGGATGAAGTATTCGCCGTATCCAGCATCATCCAATATGCCTTTGGCTGTCATGTGCACATCATCGTAGTAGTCGGCACCTACTTGCACTTTCTGAATAGCGGCGTCCGACGCTTTCAACACGAGTTCGTACAATTCTCTCTCCCGGGGAGAGAAGGTTCCGCTGACTGGAATCGTTCGGGTGACATCTGCACTGTAATGCTGCCAGGCGGCACCGGTATCGATCAGAACCAGGCCAGTTTCCTGAATCGGTTGATTGTTTTGTCCGTAGTGCAAAACCGTCGTATTGGGTCCCCAAGCCAGAATGGTAGAGAAACCGAGAAATTGCGCGCCCTCCATCTCGTAGGCGTGTTCGACAACAGATTGAAGCTGGAACTCCAACATCCCGGGTTCGACCGATTTCATGGCCGCCACGATTCCTTTACCCGTCACATCGATCGCTTTTTGAATTTGCTCAATCTCTTGATCATCCTTTATGCGACGCATTTCAGGAATCAAGTCAGCCATGTTCTCAAGACGGGTGCCCGGAACGCGAGACTGGCCGTCTCGAAGGATGCTTAGTGCTTTGGGCATGTCCGCAGCGGCACTCACTATAGGACCCAGGAATATGGCCTTCTTGCTGCGCTGGAGCATTGCGGTGAGGTTCGCCGGTAGTGCGTTAATTCGAAGCACCTTTTCAAAGCCCGTTGCTTCGTCTAACGCGTCACCAAGAGGCTCTCGCCGCCCGTCCCAATTCTCCACTTCCGGATTTCGTGGCTGTAAGAAAAGAATTTCTTTATAGCGACGTTCGCCAGGAGCCAGCAACAGTGCTGCGCCAGGTTCTGAGATACCGGTCAGGTAATAGAAACTGGACTCCTGAACGAATTGCCCCTTAACAATGCCGCCGCTGTCGTCGGTCGCCCCATAAATTACCGCGACGCCACCGTCCAACTTTTTCATCAACGCTTCACGACGGGCCTTGAATACATCGGCGTCGTTGGTCGCTGCCTGCATGGCACCAGAGAAAGCTAAAGCTGAGGCGACCAATACAATGATTATTTTCATTTATGTGTCCTCGCTTTTTTCAGCGAGCGCGTGAAGATTGGTTGACGATGCCTGCTTTGGATTGCGGACTCAAATGGTCGATGTAACACCTAAACTCTAACGGTAGAGCGGGAAGTGTCGCAAATGAATTATCCAATCAGGGTTTACTACACCGAAGCTGACAAGTCATTGATGTGGGATCGCTGGCGAAAAGGCGAATCGCTGACCTGGCAACGCGGTTCAAACGAACGACCTGGAAGGACGTTAGATCATCGAACACCGGCCTGTCACGCTCATTCGTGTGACGTAGTTATTGGGTTATCACATCAACCCCTGTATACTATTTGGCTATTAAAATAAAAGAATCCTTATATTCTTATATGAAGCCATCAACCGACAAGCTGCTACTGCAATTCAAAGCCCTGGCCGATCCCGTTCGCACAAGGCTCGTCGCGCTTTGTGGTCTGGCCGAATGCAGCGTCTCGGAACTCACCCAGGTAACCGGGCAGAGCCAGCCGCGCATCTCGCAGCACCTGAAGCAATTGTGTGCCGCGCATTTGTTGGAGCGTTTCAAGGACGGTCACTTCGTCTATTACCGTGTGCCGACAACAGGCCAGGACGCCGCGACTCGTCGTGGTCTGCTCGGTTTGTTACCCGACGACGAACCGCAATTCGAAAAGGACATCAGGACACTGCGCGACATGCGGGTAGACGCCGGCGTTGCCCGTATCCCTGTGTCCGACCGGGACCGATCATTGCATCGTGCGTTGGTCGAATTGACCGTCGCCGCGCCGCTGGGCGATCTCCTCGATATCGGCTGCGGTCAGGGACGTATTTTGAAACTGTTGGCGTCGCGCGCGCATCGCGCCGTCGGGGTGGATATCAATTCCGATGCACGGCGACTGGCGCGCGCGGAGTTATTGCTCGCCGGTACGCCGAATACGACGCTTCGGCAGGGCGACATGGTCTCGCTGCCGTTCGCGGATCAGGAATTCGATACCATTATTCTCGACGATGTATTGACCAGCGCGAAGGATCCTGCGGCGGCACTTAAGGAAGCAAAACGTCTGCTGAGCCCAGGCGGGCGCGTGTTGTTTCTTGCTGCCGTCGGCGACGCCGACATTAACAAACTAGGTGCGCAGTTCGCCGTATGGGCCGCTGCGGCAAGTCTTCGTCTCGCACCGCCGCGTGCGGTTCCGAGCATCAATCCAGCCTGGTTGCTCGCCGTTGCAACCACTGCCGACCGCGCGTCCGTCGCGGC